>CAZJJL010000099.1:0-6371 GCA_964546325.1 uncultured Planctomycetales bacterium
TTCTTTCGTCTCATGGTTTTATCTTTTTAAATTGCTCTTCCTTGATCGTAAAACTGTGCTCTGCTTGCGGAAACACTCCCGCGATCACGTCTTGTTTATATTGTTCCGCGGCCTGTTTGATCGCCCGGGATAGGTCCGCGTACTGTTTGATGAATTTAGGCTTGAACCGCTCGCAAAGTCCCACGAGATCATGCAAAACCAAAACCTGCCCATCACAATGGATGCCCGCGCCGATACCGATAGTCGGAATTGACACGTGTTTCGTGATAAGCTGCGTAATGCGGTCCGGAACACATTCGACAACAAAACTAAAACACCCTGCTTTTTCAAGCGCCTTGGCCTGCTCAATAAGCCTGCCCGCAGCTTCCGCATCTTTTCCTTGCACCTTAAATCCGCCTAATCGGTCAGCCGTCTGCGGGGTTAAACCGATATGTCCCATAACGGGAATACCGGAAGCAACGATCTTCTCCGTAACTTCGATACAACGGTCAAACCACTCAAGCTTCACGGCCGCGCAATGCGCTTCTTCAATGAACCGCCGCGCGTTCTGAACGCATTCTTCAGGATGCACCTGATACGACTCAAAGGGCATATCGCCGACAACGAACGCATTCCGCACCGCGCGGGTAACTGCCTTTGCATGATGTATCATCTCCTGCATACCGACCTGCGTCGTAGACTCAAGTCCCAAAACAACATGCGCAAGAGAATCACCGACCAAGATGATATCTATTCCCGCCTGATCAAGCAATGAAGCGGTCGGAAAATCATACGCGGTCAGCATCGTTATTTTCCGTTTACCTTTACATGCGCGTATATCTGCAATAGTCATCATAGTTATCTCGGTAATGCCAATACGGGAACCTCTCCATCAACCTCTACCGGACCGCCGCAGGGCCCCCTCATGACACTACTCTCCCAGCCAACGCCTGCTTCCCCTCTATAAGAAACCATATCCCCGAACGATTTAAGCGCTAAGATATCTTCCTTATCCTGTTCGGTAAATTTCCGCAAGAGATCGTTCCTCATAAGGCGCTCAAGTTCCATGCGAAGAGCTTTGTGAAAATCATATACGGCGCGGTCCTGATACGTACGAGGGCGGATAGTAATCGTATACGCCCACGCATTCTGTTTTCGCTCATTCTGCCATTGCGACCGGGAAATAATAACCACCAGATTTCCGTCCGCGATGGATTGATACCGCACCTCATCGGAAACATCCTGCTTAAAAAGGAAAAAAAGCCTTAAACGGTCAAAATCAACGCTACTTCCCCGCTGCGCAAGCGAAACAGAAACGCTTTCGCCGTACTTCATACAGGCAAAAACAGGGCTTGTAAAAACGCAACAGGCCGTCACCATACAGATCGATACGAGAAATCGTCTCATGATTTATTCTCCCTTAAGAAACGCACGATTGACTGAGCCGCCTTCTTACCGGCGCCCATAGCTTGTATGACCGTATCGGCCCCCGAAGCGATATCGCCGCCGGCAAAAACCCCCGGAAGAGACGTCATAAGAGCGCTATCGACGACAATGGTCCCGTCTTTATGCGTTGCCAATTTCTCAACGGTTTTCGGCAAAAGAGGATTCGGATTCTGGCCGATCGCAATGATCACCGTATCGACATCGAGGACAAACCGTGAATTCTCAACAGGCACCGGTTTACTCCTTCCGGTGGCATCAGGCTCACCCAACTCCATAGCGACACAAACCAATCCCTTTACAAAACCCTTATCGTCGCTGAGAATTTCTACGGGTTGCGTTAATTCCTTAAAAGCAACGCCCTCTTCCTTGGCATGATGGATCTCTTCAAGACGCGCCGGCATCTGACGCTCAGTTCTGCGATACACCAGCGTTACCGTTTTACCCATCCTGCGGGCAACACGCGCGCAATCAAACGCGACATTCCCTCCTCCGACAACAGCAACCTTTTCTCCGATAGAAACAGGAGTAGCAAATTTACCAAACTGATACGCTTTCATTAAATTTATGCGGGTCAGGAATTCATTCGCCGAATATACGCGGCCGCAATTCTCTCCCGGTATCCCTAGAAACTGAGGAAGCCCCGCGCCGGTAGCGATAAAAACAGCTTTGTAGCCCTCTTTAAAAAGAGTATCGATGGTTATGGTATTGCCGACGAGAACGTCAACCTGAAGATCTACCCCTAACCCCGTAATATAGGCAATTTCCCGCCGCACTATTTCTTTCGGTAAACGGAACTCCGGGATACCGTACCTTAAAACGCCGCCAGCCACATGCAACGATTCAAAAAGCGTTACCTGATACCCTAATCGCGCCAAATCTGCGGCACACGTAAGTCCCGCAGGACCCGATCCAACAACCGCAACCTTGTCGGGGTTCTCGGTGTTCGGTGTTCGGTGTTCACCGCTAACCGCTAACCGATCACCGATCACCGAAAAATCAGCGGCGTATCTTTCAAGCGCTCCTATATTGATCGGCACCTTCTTCTTATTGAGAACACACCGCGCTTCGCATTGATCCTCTTGAGGACAGACACGGCCGCATACCGCCGGCAAATTATTTTTTTCCAGGATCTTTTCCAACGCCTCTTTTTGATGCCCTTCTTCTATTAACCTAATGAATGCAGGGATATCGATTTCAACCGGGCAGCCCTGCCGTCACGGAGCATCCTTGCATTGCAGGCATCGAGAAGCTTCTTGACGCGCTTCTTCGGCGGATAATCCAAGCGCAACCTCAAAAAAATTCTTGATCCGTTCATCAGGAGGCTGACAAGGAACGTTATGCCTTATCGATTGTTCGTTCTTCATCGGAAAATAATCGCGATCGCCTTAATAATTCGTCAAAATCAACCTGGTGTCCGTCAAAATCAGGACCATCCACGCATCCAAAAACCGTTTTCCCTCCGACCGTACAACGACAAGAACCGCACATACCGGTCGCATCAACCATGATCGGGTTCAAGCTCACGATCGTCTTAACGCTTACCTGACGCGTGAGATCAGAGACCGCCTTCATCATCAACACCGGGCCGATCGCATAGACCAATCCCGGGAATTGCGTGTGCGTCGACTTCTCGATCACCCCGAAAAGATCCTTTAAAACATCCGTCACCAAACCTTTGCGTCCCGAAGACCCGTCGTCCGTAACGATAAAAAGCTCATCGCAAATCGCGCTCATTTCCTGCTCAAGGATAATCAGCTCTTTTGTACGCGCTCCGATAATACCTACAACCCTGTTACCCGCCTCTTTCATGGCGCGTGAAACAGGATACACATCCGCAATGCCGACTCCTCCTCCGATACAAACGACACTTCCGTACGAAGCAACCGGCGTGGGATGCCCTAAAGGGCCTACCACATGCGCAAGGGTATCACCGACAGACAAAGCGCCCAATTTCTTCGTTGTAAAACCGACCTTTTGGAAAATAAGCGTTATCGTTCCCTTTGCCGTATCCCATCCGGCCAACGTCAAGGGAATCCTCTCCCCCTGCTCGTCGATAATAAGCGCCACGAACTGCCCAGCACGCGCAGTAGCCGCAATACGGGGAGCATCCAACGTGATCCTGCAAACCAACGGTGCGAGATCTTCTTTACTCAGAATCCTGAACATCTTTCTCCTCAATGATCTTAGCTTCTACAAGGGGGAATTTCTTAAGAAGTTCGCGCCCTTTATCTTTTCCCAAAACAAAAAATGAAGTCGCTAAAGCGTCTGCCGTCAAACAATCAGGCGCGATAACCGTAACCGAAGCAACACCTTCTGATGCAGGATAGCCGGTTTTAGGGTTAAAAATATGCGGGTACCTTTTATTATCCTTCGTAAAAAATTGCACGTAGTCACCCGACGTAACGATTGCCTTATTGCTCAACTCAAAAAATTCCGCCTTCACCGCATAGCGTTCTCTGCGGGGATCCTGTAACGCAACGCTCCACATAGACCCATCGGGCTTCTTACCTAAACAATAAATATCTCCCCCTGCGTTAATAAGGCAACTGCGCACATGCGCTTGCCGGAGCCTTGCAACGGCGCAATCAACGGCATACCCCTTTGCAATACCGCCGAGGTCAAGTTTCAGTCCCGGCACGGTTAGAACGATCATATTCTTGTCGTCATCGATCTCAACCTTGTCCATGCCGACTTTTTTCATTGTTTCGGCGATCTCTCCATCGGAAGGAAAACGATATTTTTTATCGGTGAACCCCCAGAGATCAAGTAACGGACCTACCGTCGGGTCAAATGCGCCGGAAGTAACAAGCCACAACTGTTTGGCTTTTCTCATGATATACATAGTATCCACGCTGACCGACGACTTACCTATTCTATTGAGCCGGGAGATCTCGCTCTTATCTTTATATTTGCTCAAAAGATCTTCTATGCGTTTTATCTCGTCAAAGACGATCGGCGCCGCCCTCCAATCGGAAGACGTAACCTGAACATACGTCCCCATCATTACGCGAGTCTCTTTAAATACTCGATTTTTGCAACCGAAGACCTGTGTCGCCGCCACACAAACAGCTAATATCAGCAGTATTTTCTTCATTTTTTCTTAAGCTCCTTCCGCAGATTCAGCAGGGTCCGCGTATTCAACACGTCATGCTTGGTCAACCATCCGCGCCGGGCTACTGAAATCCCAAAACGTAATGCATCCAAATGACCGATATGGTGCGAATCGGAATCGATGGCAAAACGAACACCGCTCTTTTTTGCAAACCGGCAAATTTCATCGTTAACATCAAGCCGATCAGGAAAAGAATTGATCTCAAGTGCCGTACCCGTATCAGCCGCAGCCCTGCATACTTCTCCTATATCCATAGGATAGGCATCACGCACCCCCCAAAGCCTTCCCGTTGGATGCGCGATAATATGCACATACTTATTCTTACAGGCATTGACCAGCCTCCGGGTGATCTGTTCGGCAGACTGATGTAAACCCGTATGGATCGCCGCAACAACAATATCAAACTCCCGTAATACATCGTCGGGATAATCGATCGCGCCCTCGTTATCAATATCTGCTTCCGTGCCGAATAAGATCGTACAACCCTTCATCGATCTATTTAGCGCATCGATTTGACGCTTTTTCTTTTTCAGATCAACAATGGTAAGACCGTTGGCTACGCGTAAACTGCGAGAATGGTCGGTGATCGCCACATACGAATATCCTCGCTTCCGGCATGCTTCAGCCATTTCAGCGATGGAACTTTCCCCATCGGACCAGTTCGAATGGCAATGCAGATCGCCGCGGACATGCGGATCAGTGATCAGGACGGGCAGCGTATGAGCCAATCCCGCTTCAATTTCACCGTTATCCTCCCGTAACTCAGGCTCGATATACGGTAACCCCAATATACGGAAAACATCTTCTTCCGTCTTACCGGCGAGCTTCGTTTCATGCCGGAAGACCCCGTACTCATTCACTTTCAAACCTGCTTTTATCGCTAACTGCCTGATCTTAATATTAAAAGCTTTAGAACCCGTAAAATAAAGAAGCGCCGCGCCAAAGGAATCCTTCTCAACAACACGACAATCAACCTGAATGCCGTTGGCAGTACGGATAGAACTTTTGGTCGCTCCATGCGCCTGGACCTGCATAACGGCAGGAAGAGTAACGAACGCGTCCATAACAGGCTGCGGATCGTCGGAAACAACCACTATATCAATATCGCCTACGGTCTCTTGCGCGCGGCGCAAGCTGCCTGCGCAGACGATCGAAGCGACATTCTTTTGTGTTCTCAACGCTGACACAAAAACATCCGCCAATGAATGCGCTTGCGCAAGGGTCATGCGTTCTTTGCTGCGCTCTAAAAGCTCGATACCGCGCCGGATATTCCCGATAGTCTTTTCTTTGATACCGGGTAACCCCGCAACCTTCCCCTGATCAAGAGCTTTTCGCAGCGCAGAAACACTGTCGATCCCCAATGAATCATAGAGCAATTTTACCGTTTTAGGGCCAACCGATGGAATACGCAAGAGCTCAAGCAGACCTTCCGGGATCGACTTTACAAGCTCCTCAAATAACAAGATCCTGCCCGTCGCGCAATACTCAGTAATACGTGCCGCGAGGTCCTTACCTATTCCCGGAATATCCCTCAGCCGACCGGCAGCAATAACGGCATCTATATCCTGGTCTAAGCGTTCAAGCTGCCCGGCCGCGCGTTCATACGCACGTATCTTAAAAACATTGTCCCCTTTAATCTCAAGGATCAAAGCAATCTGACGGAATAGTGCAGCAATTTCCTGATTGCGCATCTAATGAATGGCTACCTGCGCCTTATAACTTGATTCAATGGTTTTTATAAGCTCAACAAGAACCGTGTTTACCGGCGCTGCGATACCAAGCTCCTGCGCGTGCCGCACAATAACACCGTTCAAATAATCGACTTCGGTACGCT
>CAZJJL010000100.1:0-6335 GCA_964546325.1 uncultured Planctomycetales bacterium
GGGGGGGGGGGGGGGGGGGGGGGGGGGGGGGGGGGGGGGGGGGGGGGGGGGGAATCGTACGTACCGAATTACATCGTTTCTAACCTACGGGGCTTTACTTTAAATCGTGTAATGAACATATTACTGGTAAGCCTGCAGATCAATGTGGTTGAAGCGTATAGTTATGGCTTGGGATACATTGCTGCGGTTCTCAAAGAACACGGGCATACCGTAACCCAGGAGATAATTCGAAACCCCTATACGACCGTATCTGCCGAAACCTTGCATAGATGTAAGGCGGATATCGTAGGTTTCTCGGTGCTTTCCAGCCAGATGCCGTATCTTCAGGCTCAGGTCAATGCGGTTCGCAAACATTCTTCGGCATTTATCGTTTGCGGCGGCATTCATCCGACTCTTGATCCTGAATCCGTTTTTTTGATCGACGGTATCAATGCGCTTATGCGGGGCTACGCAGAATATCCGTTTTTAAAGCTCGCTGACGCTTTCCGGGAAAAAACGGATTATACGAATATTGAGAGCCTTTGGCTGCGTGAAGAAGGCGGTATTCTTAAAAATAGTGTCGCGCCTGCATGTTCGCTTACAAGCCTGCCTTTTCCTGACAAGGATATTTTCGATTACCAGGGGCTTTTGAATAGAGCGGGAGGTTTAAACCGTTTTATATTCAGCAGGGGATGTTTGTTTAATTGCCCGTATTGCTCTAATAAAGCTCTTCGGGACATCTATCCGGTACAGGCAGCCCCGTATTCAATTCTTGAGCCGCATCGTGCCATAGAAGAGATCGGGCGCGACGCCTCGAGATTTAACTTTAGGGTGATCTTCTTTGATGACGACTGCATTACGTTTAATAAAGATTGGTTTTACGAGTTTTTCCGGTTATACAAAAAGAGTTTTTCTTATCCGTTCTATTGCAATGTGAGAATTAATACTATTGACGAAGAGATGGTGAAAGTTCTCAAAGGTGCCGGAGCACATGGCGTTGCCATCGGTATTGAACATGGCAATGAGAAATTCAGAAAAAAGGTTTTGAAGCGGGAGATAACCGATAAGCAGATCATTGACTGTGTGACCTTGCTGAGGAAACACGGCATTAGGGATAATTTCGGACAGGTCATGATTGGACTGCCTTTTGAAACACCTGAACTCTACAGGGAAACGGTTGCTTTGTGCAGAAAACTGCCGCTTAAGTATTTTAGCTATATATTCACTCCCTATCCGGGTACGGAATTCGCTGCGCTATGTTCTCAGGAAGAGAAGGAATTGTGTCCAAAGATTTATGCTGACCGGCACACTGCCCTTATCGATTTTCCCTTGTTCCACCGGCAGGATATTCAGCTGCGTGACGATACCGTCCGGCACCTTGTTCGTTTTAAGTTCGTTCCGCTTCGAATACCCGGACTGCCGACAATGAGTCTTTTGCGCGGGTACGCTGGCGTCATAAAGACGGTTCGGAGAATACGGGCATTTTTTAGGCGGGGTTAGATATTTATGACGATGAATACGATATATTTTCTTACGGGTCCGACAGGAATAGGCAAAAGTGCTCTTGCTGTTATTTTGGCTCGAAAACTGAATGCCGAGATCATCTCATGCGATTCCATGCAGGTATACCGCAGGATGAACATCCTTGCGTCAGTTCCATCACGAGCAGAGCAAGGAGGCATCAGGCATCATCTCTTGACGTTTCTTGAGCCGACGCGTTCGTTCAATGTAAGTGCATACCGAAGACAAGCGCTCAAATGTGTACGGAACATCCTCAAGCGTAAAAAAAACATAGTATTTGTCGGAGGGACAGGGTTATATATTTCTATCCTGCTGGACGGAATATTTTCAGTTAAAGGGAGTGATCCCGATTACCGCGAACGGTTGTTTCGTAAGAGCATTAAATATGGAAGCGCTTATGTGCATCAAAAACTTCTTGCGGTTGACCCTCAAGCTGCCGCAAAGATACACCCGAATGACGCGCGAAGGATCATCAGAGCGCTGGAGGTTTATAAAGTTACCGGTAAGCCGATCTCTCAGTTGCAAGAGAACCGTTCCGGGCTTTGGGGCAGGTTTCCAATCCATATTATATGCATTGATATGGATCGAAATGATTTGTACGAGCGTATCAATAAACGAGTGGAGAGCATGTTCAGAAAAGGGGTTGTCCGGGAAGTCAAAAAACTTGGTGCGCGAAGATTAAGTAAAACCGCTTCATGCGCCATTGGGATCCGTGAAATTACCGCTTATTTGAAAGGGGAGACCGAACTTGAAACGGCCAAAGATATACTGAAACGCAATACCCGATGGTACGCCAAAAGGCAATTAACCTGGTTTCGAAAAGATAAACGGATACGCTGGGTAACGATCACAAAACATCAGGGATACCCGGTTATCGCTCAAAAAATACTAAAGGAGCTTTTAAAAAATGGAACGCGCTTTACTGGTAACGATAAGGATTGAGAGCGAGAAAGATCCGTGGCGCATTGAAGATAACGCTCTTGAGATGGAAGAGCTTGCTCAGACGTGCGGGGTCAAGATCGTCGATAACATCTCATGTGTTCGTGAGGTGCCGACCGCCAATTTGTTCATCGGCAAAGGGAAAGCCGAAGAGATTGCGGCGCTTTGTTATGAGCATGACGTCCAAACCGTGATCTTAAGTCATGATATAAGCGGAATGCAGCAGCGCAACCTTGAGGACCTCCTGGGTCGAAAGACTGTTGATCGGACGCAGCTCATACTCGATATCTTTGCCCGTCATGCAAAGACCCCTGAGGGGAAAACGCAGGTTGAATTAGCGCAGCTGCAATATTTGTTGCCGCGATTAATAGGAGAAGGTGTTATTTTATCGAGGACAGGAGGCGGTATAGGCACCCGCGGACCCGGCGAACAGAAGCTTGAAGTTGATCGTCGGCGTATTCGTAAGCGTATCGATAAATTAAAGCAGGATCTGCGACAGATGTCAGGACACCGCGCGATGATGCGAAAAAAACGGATGGGTAAGCAAATCCGCTCGGTTGCTCTTGTCGGCTATACGAATGCAGGAAAGTCGACGCTCTTAAACGCGTTGACAGGTTCGGAGCAGGTTGTTTCCAACAGTTTGTTCACGACGCTGGACCCGCTTTCAAAATCATTAAAACTGCCTAATGGCGAGCATATTGTTCTTTCTGACACGGTTGGCTTCGTGCATAATCTGCCGCATCACTTGGTTGAAGCGTTTAAGGCGACGCTTGAAGAAGCCACTGAGGCTGATCTGCTTATTCATGTGCTTGATATAAGCGCACCGCTTATTGAAGAGAGGAATAGCGCCGTTTTGAGCGTACTTAAGGAATTACAGGCAGATCAGAAACCTATAATTACCGCATTGAACAAAGTTGATCTTTTGGAAGATGCGCAAAGCGCCGGCAAGATCCTGGCGGGGTATAGTAACGCGGTTTTGATCTCAGCCAGAAAGCGGGAGAATTGCAAAGAACTCTTAGGTAAAATACAGGACCATTTTGCTCCGATGATGAGGGAAATGACCATATCAATTCCTCTTGGGCGTATGGATTTAGTGAGCTATTGCTATAAGCAAGGAAAGGTAATAGCAATAAAATACAGCCAGAATGATATAAAAATAACCGTTAATTTACCCATAAATATTTGTGATAACATGCTTAAAAATAAGGATATACGTTTAATCAGTTAGAATATCTAATTAATTTTATTAAAATTACTTGACAAGAAAAATAGATTATGTTACACTTCTTACAGAGCTAAGGAGGGAGGCATGCCCACATTCGATGTATTCATTAGTCCGGATGAGCCTGTGTATGTTATCAGCGTTGTCAGCAAGCTGACCTGTTTTCCTCCGTGGACATTGCGACAGCTTGATAAGGCAGGAGTTGTTTCTCCAAAAAGGATCGGAAAAAAGAGCAGGTTGTATTCTTTAAAGGACATAAAGAAATTAGAATATATACATTATTTAATGGAAGAAAAACACGTGAATTTACACGGAATAAAAATCATTTTACAACAGACAACGGAATAATATTTTTTTACCTTATAATTAGCACTCTGGTTAATCAAGTGCCAATATGGAGGGGAAGATGAAGCTTGATAGGCTTACGATAAAACTTCAAGAAGGTTTACAGGATGCTGTCACTCGGGCGCAAGAAGCAAGGCGTCAGCAATTAGAGCCTGAACAGATCGTTCTTTCTCTTTTGCGTCAACCTGATGGAATAGCCTCGCAACTTTTAGACCAGACAGGGATTCAGAGTTTTATCATGATCAAAGCCCTTGAAGAAGATATAAAAAGAATTCCCGTGGTAAGCGCAGGAAGCGCAGAGGTACATCTATCATCCCGAACCAATAAAGTACTTGCGCAGGCAGGTAAAGAAGCTGAGGCATTAAAAGACGAATATATTTCCTCGGAACATATTCTTTTGGCTTTACGAGCCGATCATGATTCGGCATTTAGTAAGGTATGCGCCAAAGCCGGTATTGATCGCGACGCACTTTTGGAAGCTCTTAAAAAAATACGCGGGGACCATCGCATAACCGATGAGGATCCCGAAGAGCGATTTGGCGCCTTGAAAAAATACGGATTGGATCTTACGGATATAGCAGCGAGGAATAAACTTGATCCCGTCATAGGAAGAGACCGCGAGATCCGCAGGCTTATGCAGGTTCTTTCGCGCAGGACAAAGAACAATCCCGTACTTATCGGCGAAGCCGGTGTGGGAAAAACCGCGATCGTTGAGGGCTTGGCGCAAAGAATAGTTTCCGGAGATGTTCCCGAAGGGCTCAAGCATAAACGATTGGTCTCGCTTGACCTGGGGAGTCTTATCGCCGGCACGAAGTTTCGGGGGGAATTCGAGAACAGGCTTAAGGCACTCCTGAAAGAGATCGAATCAAAGAACGGCGAAATCATTTTGTTTATCGACGAACTGCATACTATTGTCGGAGCCGGTGCCGCAGAAGGCGCAATGGATGCGGCGAATATGCTAAAACCATTGTTGGCACGCGGAAAGCTCCGTTGTATTGGAGCAACGACCTTGGACGAATACCGCTCATCGATCGAAAAAGACAGTGCGCTTGAGCGGAGGTTCCAGTCTATTTTTGTTGATGAACCGACAGTCGAAGATACGGTCGCTATTTTACGCGGTCTTAAGGAGAGATATGAGATACATCACGGGGTCCGCATTAAGGATTCCGCATTGATCGCTGCCGCGACGCTTTCGCACCGCTACATCACGGATAGGAATTTACCTGATAAAGCAGTCGACCTTATTGATGAGGCTGCTTCGCGTCTTCGCATTGAGATCGATAGCATGCCGCAGGAAGTCGATATGGTCCAACGAAAGATCATGCAACTGGAAATTGAGCGGCAAGCGCTCAAAAAAGATAAGGATGTTTCGGCTCAAGAACGCCTCAAAAAGATGGATGCTGAGCTGGCACTATTGAAAAAGGACCTTGAGTCAAAGAAAAAACAGTGGGAAAAAGAAAAGAATATCATACAAAAGATCCAGGAAGTCAAAGAGCGCATCCAGGAAGCAAAAAATGCAGCCGCTCAGGCAGAAAAAGTAGGGGATCTGGATACTGTCGCCGAGATCCGTTACGGAAAACTGATAGAATATGATAAAGATCTCGCGCGCTATAATGCGGAGCTTGCGGAACTTCAAAAGAGCTCTTTGATGCTTAAAGAGGAGGTTGCCGATGAGGATATTGCCCGCGTGGTGGCGGAATGGACGGGCATACCGGTAAGCAAGCTCATGGAGGCGGACAATCAAAAGCTGATAAAAATGGAAGATCGCTTGAAAACCCGGGTTATCGGGCAAGATCAGGCAATCGAGACCATTGCCGCATGTGTTCGTCGTAGCAGGTCAGGTATCGGTGACGAGAAGCGGCCCTTGGGTTCATTTATTTTCATGGGACCGACAGGCGTGGGAAAAACAAAACTTGCTAAAACGCTTGCCTGGTTTTTGTTTGATGACGAAGACTCTCTTGTGCGGATCGATATGTCAGAGTATATGGAAAAACACAGCGTTTCCCGGCTTATCGGCGCGCCTCCGGGTTACGTTGGGTATGACGAAGGAGGACAGCTTACGGAAAGGGTCAGACGAAGGCCGTATTCGGTTGTGCTTCTTGATGAAATAGAGAAGGCGCACCACGATGTTTGGAATGTTCTCCTGCAGATCCTTGACGATGGCAGGTTGACTGACGGGCAAGGCAGGACAGTGAATTTCCGCAATACGGTCATTATCATGACCAGTAATGTCGGACAGGAGATCATTGCTCAAAAGGGCACGACAGATGAATCAAAAAAGGAGCTTTTAGCTGAGCTCAAGAGGACATTCCGGCCGGAATTCCTGAAC
>CAZJJL010000101.1:0-3183 GCA_964546325.1 uncultured Planctomycetales bacterium
ATCCTGCGGTGTTGCTTAAGGGCTTTTAAACTTTTGCGGGTCACTCCCGAATGAATCGTGAAGAAGTCAACGCCTTGTTGAGCCTGCTCGCGCAGGACCTGCAGCATATCGGATGCATTGAAGCGTAAAAAGTTCCCCTTTTCCGCGTGGGCACGTACGGCTATCTCATAGACCGGCACGGTCCCGACGGGAACGGTTGAGCGAGCGAGAACTTCTGCGCGTATCTTTGCAAGGTTGCCCCCTACGCTTAGATCCATGACAGCGTCAGCGCCGTATTGAAGGGCAACGCTCAGTTTTTTGAGCTCTTTCGCAGGATCGGGATTATCGGTTGTTGTCCCGATGTTTGCGTTGACTTTGGTGCGTAACCCTAAGCCGACCCCGCACGGTTTTTTCAACGAATGCGTATTGTTCGCCGGGATCACAACGGTCCCCTGTTGTAACCGTTTCAGAAGAGTTGTTTTTGAGATACCTTCCGTTTTGGCAATCTGCTTTGCAATTGCCGACAGCGAGTTTTTACGGGCTAAATCCAGTTGTGTCATTTATGGTAACGAGCGCTTGATGATCGCGCCGCTCTTTCGTTCGATATCGTAAATACCGTACCGTAAGTCCTTGAATGCTACGGCAATGCTCTTATTCTTTAACTTACTGAATTCTTCCAATACGCGTATAGATTCTTTTACCCTTTGGATATTCGCAAAAAAGATATCGCACAGGGTTTTTCGGCTCAGCTCTTTTCCGTATACCTTTTGTCCGATGTCACGCGCGCTATTACGGCTGGCCAATAATTGATCCCGTTTGACCATCGCGCGCGCAAGCGCGTCAATGGAATGACGGGAATCTTTTAATTGTTTCGTTAACGATTTATGTTCAAAGACAAAGCGGGTCAATTCTTCGCATACCCGCAGGCCTTCTTTCGCGCGATTTATGTTAGCGTCGATGATCCTGTTGACGCGGTTTTCTTGAATAGGTTTCAATTATTTTTCCGATTATGTTCGTGGTTGAACGGCCGCTCACAAGTTTAATCGTGGCAACGGTTCCGCCATAGGCTTTTACGATATCGCCCCCCACAATATTTTTTTTATCCCAATCCGCGCCTTTTACCAGCACATCAGGTTTCAGTTTCCGCACCGTTTCAAGGGGCGTATCTTCGTTAAAAACGACGACAAAATCAACCGATTCCAGCGCAGCGAGTGTTTTCATCCGGTCGTGTTGACATACAACGGGCCGGGCGGGTCCTTTGATGCGTCTGATTGATGCGTCGCTGTTAATGGCAACGATAAGCACGTCGCCTAACAGGCGCGCATCTTCGAGGTATTGCGCGTGCCCGTAATGGATTATATCGAAGCATCCGTTGGTAAAAACGATCCGATTGCCTTTACGGCGCACCTTCTGTAGTGTAGCGGCAAGCGAACGGACTGAAACACACTTGTCTTTTATGAGAGAGATTCTTCCACCAGTTCGCATATGATATGGCCGATCGTGATATGCGCTTCCTGAATACGCGCGGTTACCGGAGACGGAACCAAAAGCGAAACGTCGGCGAGTTTCGTTAATTCTCCGCCGTCTCCTCCGGATAACGCTACGGTCTTTAACCCCATTTTTTTTGCTTGTTTGATCGCTGCCGCGACGTTTTTTGCTTTGCCGCTCGTGGAAATACCCACGACGAGATCATTCTTTTGCGCCAGCGCTTCGATCTGCCGGGCGAATACCTGATCGTAACTATAATCATTGGCAATCGCCGTGATCGTTGACGTGTTCACCGATAACGCAAGGGCAGGGAGCGCCGGGCGTTCCTTTTTGAACCTTCCGACAAGTTCGGCTGCGATGTGTTGGCTGTCGCTGGCTGAACCGCCGTTGCCCATTAAGATGATCTTGCCGCCCTTTTTAAGCGAATCGATGAAGAGTTCCGCAATGGCAATGATCGAAGATATGCCTTCGCGCAGGATCTCTTCTTTTACCTGAATACTTTCCCATAGGATTTCTTTTATTTTGTCTCTCATGGCAATTATCCAAAGAATACTTTGGCAAGCTCAACCCAGTCAGGAGTGACTGTCTTAAGGGTGCCGGTAGCTTCTTCTAACGGGACGTCGATGATCTTATTCCCGGAGAGCGCGACCATCCGTCCGAATTTTTTGTTCTTGATCAGTTCTACGGCAGCAACACCAAAACGAGTCCCGAGGACCCGGTCAAAGGCAGTAGGTGAACCGCCCCGTTGAATATGCCCTAATACGCTGACGCGTGTTTCGAATTTGGTGCGTTTTTCGATCTCTGTGGCAAGGGCTTCACCGATACCGCCGAGCCTGACATGGCCGAACGCATCGAGTTTTTCTTCCTGCGTAATGAGGCCTTTATCTTTGAATTGGGCTCCTTCTGCTACAACGACGATGCTGAATGTTTTCCCCCGGCCATGACGTTGCTTGATCGATTCACAGACTTCATCCATATCGATCGGAACCTCAGGGATGAGTATGACGTCTGCCCCCCCCGCGATACCTGCTTGAATGGCGATCCATCCTGCGTGACGGCCCATAACTTCCGCAACGATAATGCGATGATGGCTCTCCGCGGTGGTGTGTAGCCTGTCGATGCATTCGGTTGCTACGTTAAGCGCAGTGTCAAACCCGAACGTGTAGTCGGTAGCGTTTAAGTCATTATCTATGGTTTTGGGGACTCCAACCACTGATAAGCCTGCTTTATGCAATTTTGTTGCAGCGCCAAGGGTGTCTTCTCCGCCGATAGCAACTAACGCGTCAAGTCCCATTGCTTTGAAGTTCGCCTTAACTTTTTCCATATCTTCCGGTTTTTTACAAGGGTTCGTGCGGCTGGTCCCCAAGATGGTACCGCCTTTGGGGAGAATGCCGCTGACCGCGTTGATGTCAAGAGGCATCGTGCTTTTTTCAAGCATCCCTTTCCAACCGTTCTTAATACCGACAAATTCATAACCTTCTAATATTCCTTTACGCACAACAGCCCTGATAACGGGATTTAATCCGGGGCAGTCGCCTCCGCCTGTTAAAACGCCGATCTTCATCTACCTTCCTCCTTCATGTTAGTTTAAACGTTAAACTGTGATCGTATGGTGCAATTAACTCCCGTAACCGCTAAAGGGTATTGTCGGGGTATCGAGACGTTCGTCTTTCTTGCGCTTATCCCGGTCATCATGCTGGATGATCTTGGCAATGT
>CAZJJL010000101.1:3193-6269 GCA_964546325.1 uncultured Planctomycetales bacterium
ATGTGAATCTTGACTATTATTTCTTCTTCAACACCGAGAACTTCTTGTATTTTTGACCGGGTAGTTTCCTGAAGACGGGCTGTCAAGTCTGGGATATTGGCTTCTGATCTGAGAATGATCCGCAGGTCAACGAGGATCCCTTTTTTCGTTGCGATAACGTCGGGTTTGAGTTCTTTGATCTCCGGAATGACTCCCGCGATCCGTTTGATCAGGTCTTCAACGGCGGAAAGCGCGATGGTTACCTCTCCTGCTCCGGTTGAAAAGGCTATGTTTTTCTCTCTCTGGAGTTTCCCAAAGAGGAACTGTGCGAATGAAAAGCTGATGAGCACCAGGAGCAGACCCGAAAACCCTATAATGAGCCGCGAGGAAATATTGTTTTGCAGGTAGACCAGGAAGTTGAGGATATCTTGAGGGACTACGGGGCTTGGTTGCATTGAAAGTACTACGGAAACAAAAATAAGACTGATCCCGATAAGGATCAGGACTCCTGCGTAAAAGAAAATACCCAAGACCGTTACAAACCGCATTGCTACCCCCTTTCGATCCCCTGAACGTTTATGTTGATATCTTTGATGGAGACATTGGTCATTTTTTCCAGCGCAATGCGGACGTTTTCCTGTACTTTTTGAGCCACATCCGGTACATGGGAGCCGAAGGTGATGATCAACGGTATATCCAGGCGTACTTCGTCATTTTTGTCTATATCGATTCGGATGGCGCCGATGTTCTTCTGTCCGACCATCTCAAGTAACCCGCTTTTTATGTTGCCCCCGACCCGCTTGACCCCCTCTATTTCGACTGCGGCAAGCGAGGCGATCGAGGCGATCACGTTGCGATGTATGCGGATCGTGCCGTAATCAGTTCGGGTGCCGTCTCTGTGCATTATTTCTCCGATTTTTTCTGCGCGAGCATATCTTGCACAAAGTGCGTCGATACGTCTCCTTTGATGAATCGCGAGTCGTCCAAAAGTTTCAAATGGAACGGCACGGTCGTTCGAATCGGCGCGATATGGAATTCTTTTAATGCCCGCCGCATGATTTTGATCGCGTCGTTTCGGGTCGGCCCGTAGGCAATGAGTTTGGCGACCATAGAATCGTAGTAAGGGCTGATCTCATAGCCGGCGTAAATATGCGTGTCAACACGCACCCCCGGTCCTCCGGGAAGGTTAAGGGTCTCTATTTTTCCCGGGCAGGGCATGAAATTATTCTCATAATCTTCTGCGTTAATGCGGCATTCGATCGCGGCACCTTTTATATGGATGTCTTCCTGATGGACTTTTAATTTTTCTCCGGAAGCGATGCGGATCTGTTCTTTGATGAGGTCGATACCGGTCACCATTTCCGTAACCGGATGTTCAACCTGAATACGCGTGTTCATCTCCATGAAATAGAAATTATTGTTCTTATCGAGAAGGAACTCAATAGTGCCGGCGTTAACATAATTGACGGATTTTGCGCCTTTTACCGCTGCTTCACCGAGACGCTTGCGTAACTTCTGGTCAACGACCGGCGAAGGGGCTTCTTCCAGGAGTTTTTGGTGCCTGCGTTGAATACTGCAGTCGCGCTCTCCCAGGTAAACGAGGTGCCCGAATCTATCGCCGATGAGCTGGATCTCGATATGGCGGGGGTGTTCGATGTATTTTTCCATATAGACCGACGCGTTGCCGAAATTCGCTTCAGCTTCTTGCTGCGCGATCATAAGGTTTGAGACCAGGGAAATATCATTATGGCAGATGCGCATACCTTTTCCGCCGCCGCCCGCCGCAGCTTTGATGATGACCGGATACCCGATCTTTTTGGCTGTCTTTAAAGCTTCTTCTTTTGTTTTGATCGGTCCGGGGCTTCCGGGGACAATGGGTACTCCCGCTTTTTGCATGGTTGCGCGCGCGGCCATTTTGTCGCCCATTGATTTGATATTTGCGGGGGTTGGCCCGATAAAGGTGATCTGGCATGATTCGCAGATCTCCGCGAAATGCGCGTTCTCGGCTAAAAAGCCGTATCCGGGATGAATTGCTTCGACATCGGCGATCTCAGCCGCGCTGATAATAGCAGGTATATTGAGGTAACTCGAACTGCTTTTTGCTCCGCCAATACAAATAGCTTCATCGGCAAAACGGGCATGTAATGAGTTGCGGTCTGCTTCGGAGAAAACCGCAACAGTGCGAATACCCATTTCGCGGCAAGCACGGATTATTCGAAGGGCGATCTCCCCCCGATTGGCAATGAGGATTTTTGAGAACATACGTTAGACGGGTTCTATAAGGAATAACGGTTGTCCGAATTCAACCGGTTCTGCGTTATCAACGAGAATATCGACAATTTTACCTTTAACTTCCGCTTTAATTTCATTCATGAGTTTCATTGCTTCGATAATGCAAATAACTTGACCGGGTTCGATGACTTGGCCGATCTCGACATAGGCGGGAGATTCAGGTGAAGGAGCTCGGTAAAAGGTCCCTACCATGGGCGATTTGATCTCCGAAACGTGCGAAGCCGCAGCTGCTGCGGGTGTTACCTGCCCTTTGTTGCCGGCAGCCCCGTTTGTTCTTTCTTTTTCAATGATGACCGGTCCGCTAAAAGCAGGCATTTCGCCGGCGCTTTTCTTCAAACGGATACGCATACCCTCTTTTTCAACCTCAAGTTCCATGAGGCTGTTTTGAGGTTCATCGGTTCCCCCTTAGTTGATTCTTTCAACATATCCTCCGGTGCGAGTGTCGACTTTAATACGGTCTCCTTCGTTTATGAATAAAGGGACCTGGATCACGGCTCCGGTATCAATTTCCGCAGGTTTTGTGCCTGATTTTGCGGTATCGCCCTTTATGCCGGGCTCACTATGTTTGATTTCAAACTCAATGAAAAACGGGAGGTTTACGGCAAGGCAGCTATCTTTGTAGAATAACGCGACTACATCGAGGTTGTCTTTGAGGAATTTGACTTTGTCGCTTAAGACATCTTTTTCGATAGCGACTTCTTCGTAATTTTCCTGGTCCATAAAGTGGAACATTTCGCCTGCTTTATAGAGGTACTGAAGCTTTCGTTCTTCGATATATGCTTCTTCGACTTTTTCGTCACCGCGG
>CAZJJL010000102.1:0-6248 GCA_964546325.1 uncultured Planctomycetales bacterium
TGAGTTTGAGGATCTACAGTCGACCAAAACAGATTCTGCCACGGCGATTTCTGATATTATCGCTTGAGTCGCTTCTAACAAGCACTAAGATCGCAGAGTAAGGAACAACGATGAATTTCTTTTGCTTATATTCGATCTCAACCCCCGAAGCCCGCAAGAAAATGCACCGATCGCCCGCCTTAGCTTGTAACGGAAAATAATGCTGCTCAATCTTAGGTGTCTGCCAGGGCTCGACATCAAGCGCGCTCGGCTCAGGAATCGGATACCCGGGACCAACCTTAACGATACGTCCAAGCTGGACCTTCTCCCTCTCCTTGACTCCTTGAGGCAAATACAGTCCCGTATCAGTCTTATCCTCGCCGTCATCAGGCTCCACTAAACACCTGTCTCCTATAACGATGATATCATCTTCCATCTAACTCTTCTCCTCACACATAGAATGAATTATTTTTCCTTTTCCCGAGCCCCTCTTGCACGAGCTTATGAAGGATATGCTCAACCCTCTGAGCATCACCACCGACAAAAGCAACCAACGCGGACTTACGGCACACGGGAACTCCCACTAATTTTCGCACGATCATTCCCCTTATTTGACGATCAGACCCCCGAAACGCGCTTTGTCGCACATAGTGCTTACTTTTTCTGCTTGGATTGGGGAATCTCGTCTTCAGATAAACCCCATAATCCATTAACGCGTAATACCACTCCCGTGGATTCTTCACATCAACCGTTTCTGCAACATACGGCAGGATATCCTCATCAGAGACTTCTTTCTTCCCCTTAAAAAAATGATGGATAAAAACACTGCGGATATTAGTCTCTATAAAAACTGCCGGTTTGTTAAAAGCGAACGCGAGCATGGAACCTGCGGTTGCCTTACCGATTCCCGGCAGTCCTGCCAATTGCCGGAATTCCCGGGGAATATTGCCGTTATGATTGCGCACCACGTCTTGGGCTAGTTTGTGCAAAAGTAACGCGCGGCGATTATATCCTAACCCCTGCCAAGCAGCAAGCACATCTTTTAAAGGAGCGCGGGCAAGTTCTTTCAAGGTTGGGAACCTTTTTGTAAATTCTTCGTATTTTACTTCTGCCCGATTGACCTGCGTTTGTTGCAGCATGATTTCGGAAACAAGCACACGATAGGGATCGTCGATATTACGCCAGGGCATCGGCCTTTTATTGCGGGCATAATACTTCCAAACAAGAGAGCGGAATCGGCCGAACATTATTTTTGTTTTTTACCGGTCCTTCGAAGCGCTTTTTCCATACGCTCAAGCGCTTGATTCGGCGTACTTCCTTCGGTGAGATGCTCGCAGCACACTGCCGCATATCCCGTACGATTCTTGATCTTAAACACCGTAACATCCATGCCACAACATTTCATACTCCCTCCCTGAAGGCCCTTCGTTAAATAATCCTGGCTGATACGCAAGAATCCGTTGCGGTCAAATATATCCATATGTCTCATCCCTTCGAAACAACACGAGAACTTGACTGGATACGCTCCCCTATCTCATTAATTACGTATTATACTATATCCGACGCTAAAAATCCTCTTAATTAACATAGTAGCAAATGCGCCCCGAGCAAGAAAAAACGACAGACTTAACTTCATTGCACCTGCATACATATCATCTTCATGCTCTGAAAGCACAAGATCCCGGGGCATAACTACCGCCGCGCGAGGAAAAGATTTACAATATACCGTTCGCACCTTCTGACCGTTAAAAAGCCCTTTCGTGATCTTATGTTGAGCTAATACGCTCTGATACAAAGAATCGATCGGCTCTCCCGGCATTACCGCTTTCGATCCGGGCATAGGGATCACCGTCTCTTGTAATTGCTGCAGATGACTGACAGGTACGTGGCGATAAAACATGTATTCTCCGACAGCACCCTCATGACGCAATAAAGGGACATCCTGTTGCAACATATACCGCCGCTCGATCTCATTCCAAAGGAATGACTGGAACGCGGAAAAATAGATCGACAATTCGTGCCGAGGGATCTCCTGTAAAAGAGCAAGGAAACCGTTCGGATGCCCTTTTAAATACAAAAACGCCTTCTTCTCAAAATCCGTTTCCGCCCTGTTACTGCACGCTTCCCAATCCCGCCAGCGCTCAAAGAAAAAAGACTTCCTCTCCTTCTCGGACCTCCTGTCTTGCGCACGCACTGATGTCAGATAGATCTTGAGCGCTCCGTTAAATTCTTTTTTAAGTATTTTTTCGGCTAAAAAACCCTGTTTCTTGTCAAAAGAACCAAATCGCTGGTCATCAAAATAGTTGGCAAAACCGCATTGTTTAATACATGCGATCTCTTGATATGCATGGGTAACATCCTGCCGGGATAACTTTCTGACAATAACGGTGAACGCATTGCCATCGATCAAATCAGGCCCCATCGGCCTATCCATAAACCCGACAAAACGTAACGTATAGAATTTGTTTTCCACCGGGCATATATTCCGGCTGCGAATGGTCACATACTGCGACGTTATGCCGTGCTTATCTTTCCTGCCGCCATACGCACAGTCACGCGCCAACACACCCGCATGCCGTGCATACGATTGCATGACTTCATCCGTATTGCGATCGGTTTTAACAAGGCGATACACCGCATATTCGCCGTGTTTAGATAACGGCAAATCCGCCTGTTCTTCTACGACAAAATCCTCAGGTTTAGCTTTAACTACATATCCCATGTCTCAATTGTAACAAAATCCCTGTTTTTTTGCTATACTATATCAATGTAACGCTACCGCATAGAATTGAGCTCAATACACGGGGAGGTGCTCAGATGGCAAAAAAAGCTCTCATTATCTTAGCAGACGGATTCGAGGAAACCGAAGCGATCATGACCGTTGATATTCTGCGCCGCGCCAACATCGAAGTAACACTTGCGGGATTGACTGCCATGACCGTAAAAAGCTCCCACTCAATAACTCTTGTCGCAGAAACCCTGCTCAAGGATACTACCGACGATTTTGATGCGATCATCCTTCCCGGCGGATCCCGGGGAGCGGAAAACCTGCATCAATCCGAACTCGTTAACGCCCTGATCAAAAAAATGCGTGCTGAAGGAAAGCTCATCGCAGCCATCTGTGCGGCGCCGGCTATCGTATTGGCGCCTACCGGAATTCTTGACAATAGATCCGCAACCTGTTTCCCCTCCATGGAAGATAATTTTAACCCTTCAACCAAATTCAAAGCAGAGCGTGTCGTTATTGACGACGCTATCATTACCAGCCGCGCCGCGGGCACAACCGGTGAATTTGCGCTTGCGATCGTTGAGAACTTAGCCGGTAAAAACATTGCTCAAAAGATCAAAGCAGACATACTCGCTTAGTTCTGGTATAGAGAGAATACCGGTATTTACAGCGAACAAACGCCTTTTGTAAATCGTAGCTTCAAAACACAGAAAAGCTTTGGCACGAAGGAATGATGGAAGAAGTCGGTTTTACTATCATACATAATACAATACCCGCACCATACACCAATACAGATCCCTTAAAGACACTATCGATCGCCACCGACATACAAGGTATGTTCTATTCTTTCAATCCGCAGCAAAGCTTCTCAATCGCGGCATGAGCGAGAAAAAGCCCGAACATCCCCGTTACTGTCGGTAAACTACCAAGCGTAGCGCGCTTTCTGCCCCGTTCATATACCGCACCATCTTCCGCCGAACTCATCATAACACCGGGAATATCCTGTTTTTGACACGAATACACGCACATGATTCCTGGACCAACCCCTTCTTTACGCAAACGCTTACGAAGGCGAGCAGCTAAAGGACAACATGCCGTATCAAATATATCTCCGATCCTAATCGACAACGGATCGGTGCGCACCGCTGCTCCCATGGAAGAAATAACCCGTATATCCTTCTGATAGCATGCGGTTATCAATTGGACCTTCGGATTCAAAGAATCGATAGCATCAATGACCAGATCAGGCTCCCCTCTCAGGATATCCTGCATAGTTTCCAAACAAGCGAACACCTCAACTGCTTCTACTTTTGCCTGAGGATTAATATCGCGCACGCGGCGATAGGCGATAAAAACCTTGGGCTTACCGATCGTCGTATCGAACGCATGCAAATGCCGATTAATATTCGACTCACGGATCGTGTCAAAATCAACCAGACGGAACTTCCCGACACCGGCACGCGCCAATGCTTCAAGGGCATAACTGCCGACCGCTCCCAGCCCTACAATAACAACAAAACTATCGCGAAGTTTTTTGAGTTTTTTCTTACCGATCAAAAGCTCAGTGCGTAGGAATCTTTCCATTCGCCTCTCCCCCGCCTTGAAATAAAAATTCGGAATGCCGCCGTATTCTTTCTTCATGGCCATTTTTATTAGCCAGGAATTGCGGATACCTCCAATCAAACACATATTCATGGAAATCATCGATATTCGGCCGCATATTCCAATAATAAGCATATACATTATACAACCCCTGAACAGTATTAATGAATATTCCCGCGGTACCTAGAATTAAAAAAAGCGTAGTAATAATAACGCGAATACAGGTGCGCTGCGATGAGCCAACCTCTTTCCACAACAACGCTGTCATCAGCACCCAAAGGGGAACGAGTTCGGTCAATCCTCGCGAACCAAACGAATGCCCCAGCCACCAATGCCAATACCGTGCAATAAGCAACAGATTGAAAAACGATACCGCAACGGTTCCCCAGAAGAAAACATTGCCCTTGAGCTTCTTAAAATACACAAAACATCCGATAACCATTAAGAGAAAGAACGGACTGAACACAAAAATACCGCGCGACGGACTCCAGAGATTTGCGGGTATCGAAACCCAATAGAATTCACCTCCCACTCTTTGTGCCCAATAGTAGCTCGGAAAGATCGAATCGTATAACACCAGCGAAAATACAATAAAGACCCCTAACAACACGATCATCGTCGCGCACAGGTGCAGGAATATCTTCCGTTCTTTCAACCAAACATATGCAAGCACAAATACAATAAAGATCGCAGCAGTCGGCCTGCAGAAAAACGCGGAAAAAAGCAAAACACCCAAGAGATACGGGTTAAGCCTCAGATCAACGCCAACAGAACGCCGCACCAAAATGAACAGAACAAGCGTTTCAAAGAAAACCGCGAAATTTATGCTCCACAGCGCGGAAGCCATAGTGCTCATAAGCGAACTTCCCAGAAAAGACACGAAAGCTATAAGAAAACTTGAGGAAGGAGGCAATAGACAACGACAGATTCCGTAAAAAAGAGCATACACGGCCATACACAGAACTACTGATATAAAGACCTGGGTGTCCAGATTATCCTTCGACTGTACCATATCTTTACCCAATACCAGAGCGCCATACACAAACGGGATAGAAAAAAAGGACGTTCCCGACGGGAAATAATTATAAAAATGGCCCTTTTTCATTTCAATGCGGTAATCATCCTTAAAATTACCGAGCCTACCTGCGTAAGCGTCGAGATCAAACGTTTTGTTCTCGATAAACGACTGCGACGATAAAAGATACCACCGCGAATCGCTTTCCGTACCCCTAATAACGGCATGCAATGTCACCATAAGCACACAGAACAAGCCGAAGAAAAACATACCTCTATGCCACGGAATCCGCATTACGCTCTCCCGAAATCAGCTAATAGCGTCTAAACAATTTTCCCCAATCGGTACGCAAAAACTTCAGCTTCCTTCGCATACCGACCACATAATACCAAAACCAATCATGATACAGGATCGAAGCCAGATACGACAGGGGAACGATCCAACTCCTCAGCAATATCTTTTCGAACGGTTTTAAAAAACCCCAATAGACCATTTTCTGGCCCCTGCTTGCGAACGTATTCACGACCGGATGGAATTTAAAATTAACCTGCGAAATATCCTCTCCCACCATATCAATCCGTCTTAAATCAGCGCAGCCCAGCCCTGCTTCGTGCGCTCCTCGAATAAATTTCAAAGTAAACGGATCAAACCCCATCATGGTTGCGGCAACAGCATCCAGCGCCACCTGATCGGCGCTTGCCAAAATATAATTCTTAATATACGGTATGATGCACCGCGGACCCGCACCGTCACCGGCCACCGTCCCATCCATAACCGCAAAAACCCCGTTATGGACTTCTTTCTGAATCGTTAAGAGATCGATAAGCGCCTCATGAATGGAGGCATGCGCCCAATGCCTGTTTTCATTCAAAAGCCCCCCGAACGCGTTTTTCATAGCACCTGTCATTGTCGTAAATACATGCG
>CAZJJL010000103.1:0-6244 GCA_964546325.1 uncultured Planctomycetales bacterium
AGCAAGTTATGTGATAGTTTTCACAATAAAGTATCAGTTTGAGTATTTCCCCCAAGAGCACTGATATCGTTCTTAATCCACTCAGGTAAACGCTAACGCCATCACATTATGCATGAGACGCATTTGTTAAAGCATATATTCCGGTATTTAGAGGGTCAAGAAGAACTCTCCCAAAAGAAAATCAAAAAAATCACGTTTACTCTTTCCGAATTCGGCGGTATTTCAAAAGAGCATTTTTTATCGCACTACCACCAGGAATCACAGGGAACTGCTTGGGAATCAACGGAGATCGAGATCAAAAGAACTCCTTGCGGGCCTGAACTTGAGATCACGAGGTTAGAATTTGCTCCAAAACCATGAGGGGAGGGGTCTGTGAAATATGCATGCTTGAAGAAAAGTGATTTGAATACATGGCTTGAGTCGTTAAAGAAGAAAGCAAAGCTCTATGCTCCGAAGAAGAAAGAGAACCGCTTTGTTTTCTCTTCCGTTCAAGACGTTTCCGACGTTTGTCTTGAGTATATCCCTACTATTTTACCTCCGAAAAAGTACTATTTCCCCCAGAAAGAAGAGCTTTTTAAGTTTACGGTCAAGCCGTTTAAAACAGGTAAAGCGATCGAAAAGTTCGACGATTTTATCCTGTTTGGCGTACATACGTGCGATATTGCCGGTATCCAATGTATGGATGTCGTCTTTCGTGACGGCCCCGAAGATCCGAATTATCTGAATCGCAAGGACAAAATGACGATCATTGGCGTTGAGTGCATGAAATACTGCGATACGTACGCCAATTGTGCGTCTATGGGTAACCACGTGCCGCGCGGCGGATACGATATCATGATGACCGATATCGGCCAGGCATATATTCTGCATATCAATTCGGAGAAGGGGGAGCGGCTGGTGGCCGGTCTTGCGTTTATCGCCGAAGCATCCGAAAATGATCTCACAACCTTTGAGCGTCTGCGCCAAGATAAGAAAAAAGCGTTCCGCGAAGAATTTCATGTTCCTCTGGCGAAGATCTATGAGGCATTTGACGAATCCTTTGGCTCGCCGGTATGGGAGGATGTCGGTAAACGCTGTGTCGGCTGCGGGAATTGCACGGCGGTATGTCCGACCTGTTATTGTTTCGACGTGCAGGATGATATGGCGCTTTCCTTGAACGAAGGGTTGCGCTATCGGATATGGAATTCGTGCCAGATGGATGATTTTGCCAAAGTCGCCGGCGGAGAAGACTTCAGAAAAGGAACGGATGCGCGTCAGCGGCATCGGTATTATCGGAAATTCAAATATTCTTTTGATAAATTCAACCGCTACTTTTGTACCGGTTGCGGTCGATGTACCAGGTCGTGTATGGCCCAGATCAATTTGGTTGAAACGGTAAATGCCATTGCCAACAAAGGGATCGCCTGATCGGCATAACGGTATAACTAAAGGAGAATGTGATGATTGACAGAGAGTTGCTCCTGGAGAAGATGAAGACATCGCCCTATAAGCCGATGCAGGGCACGATTATCGAAGCCCGGATGATGACCGAAAAAGAGAAGTTTTTCCGTATCGAACTGGAAGGAAAGATCGATCTGGCGCATGAACCGGGGCAGTTCGTTATGGTTTCGGTCTTTGGATACGGTGAAGTGCCGATCTCGATATGTTCGTCTCCTACCGATAAAGGATACTTTGATCTGACGGTCCGCAATGTCGGTATCTTAACGGATAAGCTTCATACGCTTGGCAAGGGTGATATCGTTGGTATCCGCGGCCCGTTTGGAAAAGGGTTCCCAGTCGATAATATGTTCGGTTTTGATCTGGTTATCGTAGCAGGCGGGCTCGGGATCGTTCCGTTACGTTCTTTGATCCGTTATATCATGCATAACCGGGGAGATTTCGGGAATGTGCAGATGTTATTCGGCTGCAAGACCCCCAAGGATCAGCTTTACACTGAGGAAACGGCGGAATGGATGCGCAGGTCGGAGATCAAATGCAATTGTACCGTTGACCGCGCCGATCCGGATTGGAAAGGCAATGTCGGACTTATTACGACCCTTATCCCCGGGGTGGATATAAACCCGTCCCGGACATACGCTATCGTCGTCGGCCCTCCGATTATGTATAAATTCGTTATCGTTAAGCTGCTTGAGAAGAGGATACCGGAACATCAGATCATTGTTTCTTTAGAGCGCAGGATGCGTTGCGGTTTAGGAAAGTGCGGCCACTGTCAGATCGAGGGGATGTATGTTTGCCAGTCAGGACCTGTCTTTACGTATAAGCAATTGATGAATTTTAAAGGAGAGTGCCATGAAAAAGCAATCTAAGCCAAGGGTGGCGTTCTTTGATTTTAGCGATTGCGAAGGCTGCCAATTGCAATTTGCCAATATGGGGTCGGTCTTGCTTGAGATTACCGAGTTGGTGGATATCGTTAACTTTCGGGAGATCATGTCTGAGGCAGGGCAGGATTACGATATTGCGTTCGTCGAGGGGAGCATAACGACCGATAATGATGTTATCCGTATCAAAAAGATCAGAGAAAAAGCGGCAGTCGTGATCTCTTTGGGTGCGTGTGCTACAACGGGAGGGGTCAACGGTATTAAGAACCGAACGCCGCTTGAGGTCGCTAAAAAACGAGTGTACGGCGATAAGGCGGAAAGTATCAATACGATCAAAACGATGCCGGTGCATGAGGTGGTCAAGGTCGATTATTTCATTCACGGGTGTCCGGTGTATATCCCCGAAGTTGTCGCGGTCTTAAAGTGTCTTCTTATGGGGAAGCCGTATACTCCTCCGACGTATCCGGTATGCGTGGAATGCAAGATGAACGAGAACGTCTGCCGCTATGAGAAAGACCAGGAGTGCATGGGCACGGTAACGCGGGCCGGGTGTAATTCGTGGTGCGTCAATAACGGTAACCGTTGCTATGGTTGCCGCGGATTATTGGATAATCCTGCGTCGAACGCCCAAAAGGACATTCTGGTAAAATACGGGCTTAAACTCGAGGACATTCTGCAGCATTTTACGTTATATAACGATTCGATGGGAGATAAATATGACAAAGACTTCAAGTAATATTGACGCAAAAAACGTAAAAGTCGACGTTCATTATCTGACCCGGGTGGAGGGTCATGGGAACATTATCGTTGACGTCGCTGACGGGAAGCTTACGAAGTGCGAATTCCAGGTGATCGAGTCTCCCCGATTTTTTGAATCAATGCTCGTTGGCCGGGCGATTTGGGAAGCGCAGCATCTGACAAGCAGGATTTGCGGTATTTGCGCCTGCGGGCATACGCTTGCCAGCTTAAAAGCGGCGGAAGATGCTCTCGGTGTCAAGCCGTCGGAAGAAACGATCATGCTTCGTAAACTTTTGCTTCATACCGAAATGCTTGATAGCCATATCTTGCATATTTATATTCTTGTGGCACCCGACCTTTTGGGCGTCAAAAGTATCATGCCGCTTATTAAAACGCATCGGCCGGTAATCGATATGGCGATCCGCATGAAGCGCATGAGCGATTATGCGGGCGAAGTGTTGGCGGGACGGCATATCCATCCGATCAGTTATGTTATCGGAGGGCTAACACAGCTTCCTGCACGGGAAAATCTTGAGAAACTTTACCAGATGATGCTCGATTCGCGTAAGGACGGCGAAGAAACGGTAAAGATCATAAAAACATTGAAATTCCCGGAGTTCCAGAGGCCAACCCAGTATCTGTCGCTTTCTTCGGATGAAGAATACGCAATGTATGACGGAGATCTGGTGGTAAGCGGTTCTTCAAAGACGAAGGTTCGTGACTATCGAAGCCTTTTGACGGAAACCGTTGTCGATCACTCGCGGGCGAAAATCGCGACGATCAACAAAAAACCGTATGCCGTAGGAGCGTTGGCGCGGTTCAATAATAATCATGCGAAGCTGCATAAAAAAGCAAAAGAAGTCGCCAAGGAGATCGGTTTGAGCGCTCCTTGTCATAACCCCTATTTGAATACTGCGGCACAGCTGGTTGAATGGGTACATTGTCTTGAAGAGTCGATCGCGATTATGGAAAAGATCCTGAAGAACGGTTTAGATGAGAAGAAGATAGTCGTTTCATCATGGCCCAAGCGAAGCGATATCGATGCCAAGAAATATATGCCTCGTACCGGCGCCGGATGCGTTGAAGTCCCGCGCGGCGCGCTTTTTCATGAGTATACTATTGACGAGACGGCGCATATTACCGGCGCTAATTGCGTTATTCCGACGAATCAGAACATGGGCAATCTCGAAGAAGATATGCGTAAACTTGTTCCGGAGTTACTCGGGAAGAAAACTCAAGAGCAGATTACGCTTGATCTGGAGATGCTGGCGCGTTCGTATGATCCGTGTATTTCGTGCGCAACGCATATGTTGGATGTGCAATTTGTCTGAAAAAGCAGCGGTTATCGGGTTAGGCAATCTTTTGCGCCGCGATGACGGTATCGGGATACTGATCTTAGAGAAATTGGCCGAATCCTATCCTCGCCAAGGCGTAGCCTATTTTAACTTTGGGATAGCCAGCTTTGATCTGGTACATCGCCTGCAAGACTTTACCTGCGCACTTCTTATTGACGGGATCGACGCCGGGCTTGAGCCGGGGAAATTACGGATCTTTACGCAAAAAGAAGCGGTAGCGGAATGCACTCCTGCGGTCGTTTCAACCCACGAATTAAACCTCAAAACAATCTTTGAGCTCTGCGAAACAATGCATATTCCTACCGTCATACATATTGCCGGCATTCAAGTGGAGGATACCTCTTTCGGAGAGGCTTTGTCAATGCCTCTGCGGAACACTTTTGAGAAGAATGTGCTGGCGATCAACGATTTTATCAACACGTCATTTCTTGCCTAGAAGATAAACTTTCGTAAGCAAAGTTATAAGCCGTTTTGAATGCGGAGGATGTTTTGAGGTGGGAAGATTAATCGTGAAAATAATCACAAAAATATTGACAAATGGCTAAGATATGCTATATTTGTTTGAAATAATGTGAAAAATGGAGCAATATGACTACAAACAAGAATTCAATTATTAGGCTTTCTCGATACAAAAACGCCCTTGGCAGATTGAAGGTGCTCAGTTTTGTTAAGGTCTTTTCGGATAATCTCGCCGACGCAGTTGGGGTAACGCACACACAGGTTCGCAAGGATTTCTCTATTTTCGGTATATCGGGCAATAAACGTGGCGGCTATAATATCGACGAGCTTATTGAAAAGATTAACACGATCCTCGGGAAGAATGAGCTTCAAAAGGTTGTTTTGGTCGGGGCGGGGAAATTGGGCTCTGCGCTTATCCGATATAAAGGGTTTGAAAAAGAGGGGATCAAGATCATCGCGTGTTTTGACATCGATTCCTCTAAGTTTGACGAGAAGGGGGATGTCCCGGTGCTCCCGCTTGAATCGCTTCAAAGTTTTGTGCGGAAGAATAAAATACGCATCGGCATTATTGCGGTGCCTGATATGGCTGCACAGGCGGTTACGGACAGTATGCTTAACGCAGGCATTAAGGGGATCCTGAATTTTGCTCCTATACGATTAAGGGGTACCGAACAGTGCGTTATCAATAACGTGAATCTTGAGGTTGAGCTGGAAAATCTTATTTATTTCGTTAATGTTTTAGGAAAGCAGAGTACGGGGAATGAAAACACAGACGCTTAGAACACGATTATTGTCTTCGTTCCTGGCCCTTATCGCTATTTTGAGCGTTTCGATAGGCGTTTTGGGGTTCTATCAGTTGCGTAATAACGTATTCCGTCGCGCGCAGATCGTTGTAACCAACGATCTTAAATTTGCCCGGTCCGTGTATCAGAGCGAGCTGGAGATGATCAAGAAGGTTTTCCGGCTGACTTCATTACGCAAAGACCCCAATGAAATCAAGGAACTTGCCGGGCTTGACTATGTGTTTTTGGTTACGAAAGAAGACTTGCCTGCGGTCAAAAGCGAAATTGTCCGGGAGGCATTTGATTCCGGTAAAGAATGCGGCGGTTCACGGATTGTGACGCGGGCGGAGCTGTTGACGATGGGAGGCACGCTTGCGGAACAAGCGGCTATTACTCTTCAGCCGACCCCAAAAGCGATCCCGACAAAGAGGACTGTTTTAGATAAAGCGCTTGTTATAGAATGCGCGATGCCGGTAAATCAGGGCCGTGCCGTATTGTATGGAGGCAAGCTTATCAACAGGGATTTTGCGCTTATCGATAAGATTCATAATTTTATCTTTGAAGATACTCTGTAGGACGGAAAACCGATGGG
>CAZJJL010000104.1:0-2212 GCA_964546325.1 uncultured Planctomycetales bacterium
GGCAGCGAAACGTATCCTTGTGTTCAATGTTAATTGGTTGGGGGACGTGCTATTTTCAACGGCAGTCTTGCGGAATATCCGCGCCAATTTTCCCGATAGCTTTATCGCCTGCGTTATCCCTTCGCGTTGCCTCTCCGTATTGGAAGGGAATCCGCATATTAACGAGATCATTGTATTCGATGAGCAGGGCAAACATAAGAATGTGCTTGAAAAAATGCGTTTTGTAAAACAGCTTAAAGACAAACGTTTTGATATCGCGTATCTGCTGCATCGGTCCTTGACGCGGGCGTTGATCTGCCGCTTGGCCGGGATCCCCGAGCGCATCGGCTATTACACTAAGAAGCGGGGTTTTTTACTGACGCAAAAGATATTGGCTCCTGCCGTGGATACCGTGCATCGGATCGATTATTATCTTAATGTGATCGCAAAAGCAGGGCTTATGGTGCATGATCGGCACGGCGATTTTTTCGTGAACGCCGCGCATATAAAGAAGGCGGATCATTTTCTGAAAGAGGCGGGGATTGCTCCCGGTGATTTTTGCGTAGGGATCAATCCGGGCGGGAATTGGGACCCGAAGCGTTGGCCTGCCGAGTCTTGGGCCGCTACCGCGGATAGCTTGATCCGTCAGTTTCAGGCGAAGGTGATCATTACCGGTGACAAAAAAGATATTCCGCTTGCGCACCGTATTCAATCATTCATGAAAGAAAAGGCGGTTATTGCGGCAGGCGCTCTTACGATCAAAGAATTCGCGGCTTTATGCCAGCGTCTGCAGGTATTTATTTCCGCCGATACCGGACCGCTGCATATTGCCAATGCGGTGGGAACGAAGCGAATCATCGCGTTATTCGGACCGACCCATCCGCGGATAACCGGGCCGGTGCCTTCTGAGAGGGTAACCATAATTCAGAAAAAAACCGATTGTCCGGTGCCGTGTTATGTGGTTGATTGTCCCGATAATCAGTGCATGAAATCCATAACGAGCGATGATGTCGTGCGCGAGGTATTGAAAATTAAAACAGAATGAAACAAAAACCCGTCAAGAAGATCCTTTTTGTGACCCTAAGCAATATCGGGGATGTATTTTTAAGCCTCCCCGCATTGGATCTTTTATTGCGGATGTTCCCGCAGGCCTCGGTGACGGTTGTCTGCGGGAAAAGGCCTGAGGGGATTTTTGCGCATAATCCGCGTATCGAACACGTTATTGCGTATGATCGCAGGAAGAGTTTTACCGAGAAGATATCGTTAGCGCTTTTGTTGCGTAAGAGGCGGTATGATTGTGTCATTGATTTGCGCGGAAGTTTTTTAGGGTTTGCTTGTCCTGCCCGGTATGCGATCCCGTTTTTCTTAAGGGTCCCCCGTGCGATCCGTCATATGAAAGACCGCCATATGTATAAAGTTAAGGCGGCGTTACGGGGATGTGCGATTCCTGACGATGCGCCTGCGGTATCGATTTTTCAGCGACAAGAGGATACGCACCAAGTCGATGTGCTGTTGCGTCATTTTGATGGCGGGGTTTCCGGGCCGCTCATTGCCGTTTCTTGCGGCGCTCGCAGCCATACGAAGCGGTGGGACCGCCGAAAATTTAGCGCGCTTATCGATGCTTTGGTCCGGGAATGGAACGCGCGTATTATTTTGGTGGGTGACGCGGATGATGCTTCAATCGCAGCCGCGATCGAGAAAGAAGTCTCTGTCCCTGTCCTGAATTGCGCGGGAAAGACCTCTCTTGTCGAGCTCGTCTATCTTCTTTCGAAAACAACGCTTTTAATCGCTAATGATAGCGCGGTGTTGCATGCTGCCAGCTACATAGGTAAACCTGTCGTTGCGATGTTCGGTATAACCGATGATCGCAAATACGGCCCGTGGTCAAGGGGCAGCGTGGCGGTACGAAAAGAGATCTTTTGCCGGCCATGCCAGAAAGCGCAATGCCGGTTTTCAACGCTTGCCTGCATTGCTTTGATCAACGTTGACGATGTGCTGCGTGCGGTAAGGAACGTTTTATCCGGCGGAGGCAAGACCTCAAGGGCTGATCGCGCGCGGCAGACCGATATGAAACGGATACTGGTAACGCGTACCGACCGTATCGGCGATATTATTTTGTCGACTCCGGTATTTCAAGTTTTACGCGCCGCATTTCCGTATGCATATATTGCGGCTCTGGTCTCTGCGGCCGGCAAAGATATTGTTGCGGGCAATCCGTTCGTTGATGAGGTGC
>CAZJJL010000104.1:2222-6238 GCA_964546325.1 uncultured Planctomycetales bacterium
TGTATGATAAGGATAGCGCTCATAAAGGTTGGGGCGCTTCGTGGCGCTTTGCGCAGATGCTTCGGAAGAGAAGATTTGATGTCGCCGTAGCGTTACATCCGGCGAATCGGGTGCATATGCTTTTATTCGGCGCAGGCATCCCGCGAAGGATAGGCTATGACCGTAAATACGGATTCCTGCTTACCGATCGCCTTACACATACGAAGCAAGAGGGGAAAAAGCACGAGGTGTCGTATAATTTTGACCTTTTGGCTTTGCTGGGGATTAAAGATCAGGACGCTCCGTTATATCTTCCGGCGGATACTGAGGCGGAGGGATTTATCAGCGCCCTTTTGGAAAAAGCAGGTATTGCAGCGCACGAAACATGTATCGCGATCCATCCGGGCGCAAGTTGTCCGTCAAAGATCTGGCCTGTGCGGCGTTTTGCTGAGCTGGCCGATGCGCTTCATAAACAATACGGATGGAAGGTTGTTCTGGTCGCGGGTAATGCCGATAAGGCTCATGCTGCCGCGGTAGCAGACGCAATGAGTTCTCCGGTGGTCAACCTGGCGGGGAAGACTTCTATTCTTCAGTTGGCCAGTTTGCTGCGTCGCGCGGCTATTTTTGTCTCCAATGATTCGGGTCCCGTGCATGTTGCGGCAGCAGTCGGTACCCCGGTTGTGTCAATTTTTGGCCGTCGGCAACCCGGATTAAGTCCGCGGCGGTGGGGGCCAACATCGCCGAGGAGCGTGGCTCTTCATAAAGATGTCGGTTGTATTGAGTGCCTTGCGCACCATTGTAAGAAACAATTTGCTTGTTTATCTGCTATAACGGTTGATGATGTTGTACGGGCTGTAGCTTCGCTTTTGAAAGGGGGGCTTTCGTGAGACGGACAATGACCATATCGGCGGTATGTTTTTTTTGTGGCGTAATAAGTATGTTTGCATGCGCCCGTGCGGAGACCATTATTTTAAGGAACGGCGAACGGATAGAGGGTACGATCGTTAAGGAGACTCCGAAATATGTAAAAGTGCAAACGTCGGTCGGAGAAACTATTTATTTTAAAAGTACGATCCAAAGTATCGACCAGAAAGACATCGGCGCGCGAGAATCTTCGGACCCGCAGGCATCGCAATCCGACGTTGCTTTCCCTCCGTTAGATGAACTTGCTCAATCGGCTGAGCGCGCGCAGCCGGCAGAGGAGAATCAGCCGCATCTGAATCCTGAGACTGTCCAGGAGCCTCCGGCGCATCCGGATTCCGGCGTATCATCTGAACAAGCGCCGTTTAAAACGCTCAAGATACTGTACGAAATCACCGAAAAAGACCAGCAAACGGAGCGTTCTTTTAGTTCGGTGGTCTATATTGACCGTCAAGGAAACAGACGCAGGAGCGATCTGACGGAAATATTCCAGCCGGGACAACTCCATGCGAAGCGAGACGAGATAACCATTCTTGACGGTGCGCAGTGTTATTTTTTTGATATGGCAAAAGGAGTCGCTTCGGTTGTGGAGATCCCGCAGCAATTTTCTGCCTGGATAGATTCCGGTAACGAATCGCTACGAGAAGAAGATGCGATCGCGCAACAGAAGGTTGCGGGGAAAAAATGTTTTGTGTATAAAAATGGCGATGTGCAGAGTTGGGTTTGGCAGGGTATTACCCTGAAACGCATCGAAAAGAATGAGCTTACGTATAAGCGTTTTGAGGCGATTCGTATTGAAGAGGATGTCCCTTTTTCAGATGACTTGTTTGCGGTTCCCGAGAGTATAAAAGCACAGATGGGTGGTAAACACGGGGTAACTCCGGAGGCGCCGTCTGTTGTTGAATCTGCGGTGCGTTCCGAGGATGTTGCTCCTGTTCCGGTAGAAAGGAAACAAGAGCCGGATAGTATCCGGGAAGTTGCCGCTCCTGCATCGAGCGAGGTCAGTTCTGCGCTTCCTCCCAAAAAAGCGATCAACAAAACCCTTGCCGCGCCCGATCACGATTCCGATACGACGGCGACTATTTCACCCGACGATTTCCGCGCCTTAAAACAAGGCGGAGAAGGAGCGCTTGAGGCTTTAACGAAGATAGATCTCAATAATATTGAAACAGGCCTTGAGTTGTATCGGGTTGATACGGGTGCATATCCGTCTACCGGTCAAGGGCTTCGCGCGCTTATATCGTCTCCTTCGAAAATGCAGGATTGGCAGGGGCCGTATTTGGCTAAAGAACCGAGAGATCCATGGGGAAATGCCTATGTGTATCAGGCTTCAGCACGGAAGGGATTCGAGCTATACTCGAAAGGTCCCGATGGAAAGGCACATACCCAGGATGATATCGTCAAATGATCGTGTCAGATCGGCGTCTGTTTATGTTATGACCGGGGAACCAGAATGGGAAAGAAGCTGATTATTGCGGGATTGATGGTCATGGGGTGTGTTTTCGTTGCGTCCGGGTATCAGGATGATTTTCGGAGCATGAATACCGATCTCAAAGAAGTCGATTCTCATATCAAAAGGTTTGAGGAAGAGGAGAAATTGCGCCGTATCGAGGAGAAGGCGCGTCAGCGCGTGAATGAGATAGAGCAGAAACGGCTTCGCGGCGAATACGAGACTTCGTTTCGCGACGAGCAGTTTTTGACGAGAGAACACGGTGTTTTTGACGCGCGTGTCCGTAACGCGCTTGCGGGGAAGAAGATGTACGTGCTTTCTTTCGCAACGGCGATCCTTGTTCTGGCGGGAGTCGGTTTGGCGTTATATTTATTGTATGGCCGCAAACACCCGGATGCGCGCGTTCGGGAAAATCAAACACATGGCATTGCGCAGGTTAATACATGGGTCTTAACCGAAGCAGATATGCATGACTTGCTCGATGAACTTGCTAAGGTTTTGTCTCAGGGGATGCTTAATGTCCGCTCATCGGGTTTTCGGGGACGTTTCATTCAGGATCTGGTCTTAAGCGAATTATTGCTTGAAATGGCTTTAAGCAAAAATATCGGCCAGGATACAGACGAGGCTACGAACGCCGCGTTTGAATCCTGGACGCGTTTTCTTCCGGGGAGTCCGCAGGCAGCGCAGCTCATTGGGAATTATTCCCGGAGGATAGGAAGCGCGCAGCCGGTTTTTCCCGACTATTACCAGAGCTTTTTCTTTTTGTTATGTCTTGCGTATCGCAATGATCCGCTGTATCTGGCGGCTATAAAACGGAAGTATATTTTTGCGGTAAAGATCATATCAGGATTGAAAACAACGGAAGCGTTTACCAGAGAAATAGATGTTTTTAGGAGGGGCCTTAAGATCTACCGGCTTAATGTGTAGGAGAGGCTCTAAATGTGTTGATTTAGATGGTTTTTATGATAAAATGGTTACTTCCTTATGAAAAAGATACCTGAAGTAAAGACATATTCTATCAAAAAGCGTGTCAGCAAGGTGCATGCCGGCGATTTTGCCGCTTTACCTGCCCGGGGGCGCAGCTTTAACGCTTTTTTTGATTCGCTTCCCCGCATTTTAAAGGCTGCGGATATGCATGCGGTTGTCAACGCTACCGTGGGGGCGTATCGTCGGAAAAAAGCTGTTGTTTTCATGGCCGGCGCCCATGTGATCAAGTGTGGACTTTCACCGGTCATTATAGAGCTTATGAGGCGCAAAGTCATTTCCTGCGTTTGTTTGAACGGCGCGGGGGTTATCCATGATTTTGAGCTTGCGTATCAGGGAAAAACTTCCGAAGATGTTGCCGCAAGCCTTCTAGACGGTAGTTTTGGAATGGGCAGGCAAACCGCCGATTTTATTAACAGGGCTGTAACTAGCGGTGTTGCAAATGGTTTGGGATTTGGTAGTGCGGTTGCGCAAAAAATGCTTGAGTCCCGGCTGCGTGGAAATCGCCTGAGTGTTTTAGCCAATGCCGCAGAGCTGGGGATCCCTGTTTTTGTTTTTGTCGCGCTGGGGACGGATATTATTCATCAACATCCTTCATGCGATGGAGCTGGCGTTGGATTGGGATCTTTGCGGGATTTTCGTTCTTTTTCAGGGTTCCTTCCCAGACTGCATAAAGGAGGAG
>CAZJJL010000105.1:0-6196 GCA_964546325.1 uncultured Planctomycetales bacterium
TCGAAAAGCGCGTTACGACGCGTGGAGCGACGGAATAGTTCTTTGCCAGGAGTGTCAATGCCCGACGTAAATCTTTTTGCGCGATCGAAATAACGCATGTATCGAACCGGTGAGCGGTAAGGAGCGTTCGAACGGCGTTTATTTGCGCGATCTCGAAGAATACATTCGATTTAAAGGTGTTTTTTTCCGAGATAAGGCTTAACCACCATGTGCTTACGTTCTCTCGAGGTATCAGTAACCATTCGTAAACTTTCTTTGAACCGACCTGGTATGAGCCGATACGTGCGCTCCAGGAGCGGATATGGTCTCTGATTAGGCGGACTGATTCATCAATTGCGGTATTGCTTGCTAAGACGTTGACTTCACGGCATTGTTTTCGCAAAAGAGCGATCGTATCTTCCTGTATGAGCGTTGATCCGCTGAGCGAGAAAACCGTTACGGATGCCTGAGGGGGAAGCCATGAGGTATCCGTTATGTTCGGTTGCGTATCGAAAATGAAGAGTATTTTCATGGGAGTGATCGGATTACATCAGCCAGTTTGACTAAATCCGGGATGCCAGGACATTCAACCGTACGGAAGAACCACTCATTTTGTTTTATGCGCGCGATAAAATGGATATGATTGTCTTGCGCTGCCTCGTAGTCGCTTGGCGCGTCCCCGATGTAGACCGCTTCTTCGGGCAGAGTGCCGGTAGCAGCCAGAAATTTCTGCACCGCATCTTTTTTGGGGGTTGGGGCGCCGAATACACGTTGAAAAAAGTTCCCGATACCTCTCCTGCTCAGAATTGTTTCGATCTCCGGTTGCGGGGTAGCGGAAACGATAACGCAGCGGTATTGGCAGGCATAATGCGTCAGGAATTCAAGCGCACCCGCAACATAGGGCGCTTGGATCACTTCTTCCATGACGAGTTCCGAGAATTTATTGCAAAGCATGGCAAAGGTGTTTTCATCCAAAGGCCTGCGGAGGATTTCGCGGTAAATATATTTGAATTTATCGAATCGGGAAACTCCCGTATGGGCTTCATGATATGCCGCTACGGCGTCTGCTACGGAATCTCCTTCGGCCAGAAAAAGCTTTCTAAACGCCGATGTTTTTATATCGAGCGATTCGACGATCACGCCGTCAAAATCAAAGAATATCGTTTTGATCATTATACGAACCCCAATACCGCGCACGGAGCGCTGTCAAGGTCTCCGCGCACCAAAGGCATAACATAGATCTTTTTGAGCGATGCGATGTCGTTTGGTATAAACATGTCTTCGATGATAAAGATACCCCTCTTCGGCCCGTTTTTGCCCAGGAGTATCCGATGGGTCTGTCTTCCCTCGTCGCGATGACTGATCGAGGAGACCGAAAGAGTATCGATGCCGATGAGGCGCAATCGCGGAAACGTGTTCCTGAGCAGTAACGCAGATTCCGGAGCAAGGCATGGGTTTCGGAATGCATAGATACGGCGATCATTTCGGTGCCGGGAAAACCCTGTTCGTATAAGAACGGCATCGGCCTTGCGCGAAGCTTTTTGTATGTTCGATAGATCCGCAGGTTTGATGAGGCTTTCCGGTTTTGGGCGGCAATCAAGGATCACCGGATCGTTGTATACGCAAAGCGCCGGAAGGCGCGCATGCCGCGACTTTTTTTGCGGGAAAAAGTGCCCCGGCCCGTCGATATGCGTGCCGGAGTGGTTTGAGATCATGATCATGAACGTGTTGCAGGAATCACCTTTACGGGTATCTTTTTCTTTCTGGATCTTCAAAGGCAGTGTCCCCGGATAAAGCGGGGTATTGCTATCGATCCCGTATGAAAGGAGTTTAACGCGTTCGTTTTTTTGTTTTCGCATGACTCTGTCCATGTTCTTTTTGGTTGCGATGCAGTTGCGCATAGATGTCTTGTATGCAATGGAGGATACCCTGCCCCAGATCGAGATAGGTCTTACTGACATACCGTTGCGCAACTTTCGGCGCAAAGGTGTAGGGGGTGATCTCGTAATGGAGCTTGCTTTTTTGCGGAACATAGTCGATCGTGATCTTATTATCGAGGATTTCCTTGATCATGACGAAGAAATCCTTGACTTTCATTTGCTGGTTTCCCGCGATGATCACGGATTGGTTCTTGAACTCGTCGCTGAGTATTTCGGTGCTCATGCGTGCCGCGTCCCAGACGTGGATATATTCGCGCAGCTCTTCTCCGTCCCCTTCTCTTTGGATCTTTTTTTTCGTGATCGCCTGGGTCAGCATGCGGTAGATCGGGTTTTTGTCGTTTGCGCGCGGTCCGTACAGCGATCCGTACCGTAAAATAGTGTACGGGATCTTATACACCTCTTGGTAATTTTCTATCAGGAGTTCGCAGGCTTGTTTAGAACTGCGATAAAAGCCCCCTGTGCGGCTGTATACATAAATTGAACTTGCGAAAATGAACCGTTTGACCTTAGCTTTTTTGCAGGCCTCAAGGATTATCGCCGTGCCCAAAATATTGGTTTTAACCGTTTCCAGCGGCATGCGGCTTGCTTCTTCGATATCCGCGATACCCGCGAAATTATAGACAATATCGCTTCCGCGCACCGTTTTATCGACGCATTGTTGGTCGAATATATCGGCGACGACCATTCGTTCGTTATGCAGAAGATACGGGGACGGTATTTTATCATAGATGATCACCGAATGACCCTGTTCGGCCAGGATATTTCCAACGAAACTGCCGAGAAATCCGGAGCCGCCAAAAACTACGACTTTCATGTGAGTTCCTCCAATCCTTGTATAAGATTAAGCGCAGCTTCATGTTCCATCTGCGCGCGTGATTCTTTCGCGTAGGTTCCGATGTGAGGGGTTACGACGACATTATGCAGAGTCGCTAATTTCCCTTGGTAGGGCTCTTGTTCGAAAACGTCGATCGCGGCGCCGGCAAGATATCCGCGTTGTAAAAGGTCATACAGGGCGTTTTCGTCGACACTTTTACCCCGTGAAACATTGATGAGCCAGGCTCCTTTTTTCATTTTTCGCAGCAGTTCAGGCGAAAGGATCGTGGTCTTACTGGATGCATGGATGCATATAATATCCGCCCACGACAGGAGCTTGGTAAGCGGGAGTTTTTTTATGTGTTTCGTGCGTACGGCAACAAAGGGGTCTGTATATGCAAGCGCGACGCCGAAAGGACGTAAAAGTTTTGCTACCCGTCTTCCGATCCTCCCGTAACCGATTATACCGACTTTTTGAGATGCAAGGAGGTTCCCCATTATTTTTTTCCATCGCCGGTTCTTAAGTTCATGGTCCATTTCGCTGATCTTTCGTAAGAGATTGAGCATGAGTCCGACAGTTAATTCGGCTACTGCTTCGGTCGGCGCATCGGGGGTATTGAATACTTTGATCCCGAGTTCCTTGGCGCAAACAAGGTCGATAGAATCCATACCGGTTCCGCAACGGGAAATGACTTTGAGCAGGGGGAGCTTTGTCAGGGTGTCTTGTGCGATTTTCTCCGTCCCTGCGATTATCCCTACTGCGTTTCCGGCGATTTGAAGAAGTTCCTCGGGTGTCAAGGTGCGGCCGTACGGGTTAGTGACGATCCGCAGGTTCTTTTTTCGCAACATTGAAAGGATCGTAGTATCGTATGTGCCAAAGGATGATGTGGTGATAGCGATTGTCTGCATTACGTCCCCTTTTTTGGTTTTTGAGCGCAAACGCACATATGCGAACTTAAGGCGTGCGTGCTGATCCATTTTTGGAATTCATCTTTGCATTCGCTGCTCCCGCAAGCGGCAAGGAATTCGAAGAATTTGTTTGTGCGAAGATGTTCGTCGCGGATCATTCCCTCGACAATATTCCAGTCAAGTTTTCCCGGCGTGCTTAAGTCGGTTATCGTAAAACCGATCTTTTCGAGAAGGTTGCATAGTGAAGCGGGATTAAAGAAGTTCAGATGGTGCGGCGGAGTCAGGCTTTTCGACTTCTCCCAGAGAGCCAGGATATCGAATCCGTTCCCGTTAAGGGTGGTTAGGACGAAAGAGCCTCCCGGCTTGAGCAATGCATACGCTTTTTTAAAGAATTTCTCGGGCGCAAAAAGATGTTCCGTGAGCTCAAAAGCGGTCAAGAGATCGAATGAAGCAGCGGACTGCGGGATGTCTTCAAAACAGGAAGGTATGACTTCCAGCTTTTTCCGGCGGCAGATCGCGGCCATTTCAACGGAAGGTTCAATTGCGATGAATCGGGAGTATTGAGTGCGCTTTCGAAGCTCCTCCAGGAACAATCCGAAACCTGCCCCGATGTCTCCTGCGATGCCTTTGTTCTTACGGGGGATCGTTCGCGCGATAAATTCGGCGCGCGGTGCAAAGATCTTTTTTCTGCGCGCTTCGGCAACCGGCTTAAAGAATGAATGCACCCAATAGCGCGACGAAGGCGAACGCGCGTAGAAGGCCTCCAGCATTGCCGGGGTCGGCCGCGGGTTTACAAAGAGCGTGGCGCAGGCATTACAGGTGACGTACGTGAAACCCGATTTGCTGAACTGGACGGTTTGTCTTTTGCGCGCGCACGCAGGACAACGGGACTTTACAAAGGATGAGTACGAAAAGAACCGTTTGACATCCTCCGCTACTAACGCCAGATACCGGTTAAAGGTTTTTCTATTCCTGATCTGGGATTCTTTCATGATGATTCCTTCCAGTGTTTTTCTCTATATATCCGCGCGTATTGCTCGAAGAGCTCATCACTGCCCGGATCGAATCGCTCGATCCTTTCCAGGTCAGGCCAGTGAGATTCGTCAAATTCCACGTACAACGGGAATGTGCGGATCAGTCCGTCGATCTGCATGCTCGTCAGTTGAGGCATCTGCAAAATCGAGCTCGCGGTAGTATGGACTGTCAGTTGTTTTTCATCGAGCCACCCGTTTTGGATCGCTTCGGAGCGTAATGCTGTTCCTCTATAGGGGGTAAAAATGCTGACGGTTATAGCGTCGTACCCTTTTATGAGTTTGGCAAAACGGATCGTATCAAAAACGATACTTCGGGTTTCATGGGGAAAACCCAGGATATAATTGATGCTGTAGGATATGCCGCTTTCGTTGATTATGTCAAAGTACCCCAGGAGTTCTTTGTTGCTCAGATAACGTTTGAGATGTTTTTTGCGGAATGTTTCGTTTCCCGATTCTATACCGAAAGAAACCCTGAACAACCCGACTGCTTTAAGTTTTTGCAGGATGTCGAGCGAGCAATTTTCCGGCCTTGTGTTGAACCAGAACGGGATCTTGAATTCCCGGTACATATCGATGAAATCATCGATCTCTTTTCGCGGGCGGGCTAAGAAACTGTCGTCAACGAAGTAGAGAAGGTTGATCCCGTACTCATTGCGCAGATGCTCGATCTCTTGCCTGATCGATGGGATCGACCTGCGTCTCAGGAATACGCGGTTATGTGCTTTTGCCAAACGATTATGCATCGGCGAGTTGCAGAATGTACAGATATAGGGGCATCCCCGGTATGTTTCAATGGGGAGGCAGCGGTGGATCTTCCCTCCCATGGGTCGCTCTAATCTTCCTTCTTCAAAAAGCGAGAAATCGGTTGAGTACGAGTCGAGATTAACATAATCTCCGCAGGCATTCTTTTGAATGGAGCCATCGGGCATTTTGATCCAGAGGTTGGGCACATCGGTGAGCGGCTCCTTTTTTTCGATCCGGGAGGCGATCGTTTTAACGGTCTCTTCTCCCTCTCCGACGCCGATCATTGAAATCTCAGGGAATGAGATAAGCCATTCGGGATCGGCCGTTGCCAGGACACCTCCCAGTACCGTGGGGATATGGAACTCATTGGAAACCCGCAATAACTCAAGAGTCCGCCGCAACGCATCTTCCGTAAACGAGTACAGGATGAGCCCCGGTTTAAAAGCCCGTATCTTTTCGGCAAAATCCTTTTTCATGCTTTCTGCGGAGCAGAGCTCTAAATTCTTATCCGAGAATATGTCGCGCGCTTGCAGGAACTTGACGCGATTTTGAGGGCTGGCAAGTTCGTTCTCGCGGTAGTGCGTCGTATCAAAAAGGTCGACGCAATAGCCTTCTTTTCTGAGTATCCAGGTGAATACGGCTATCGAGAGCGGCGGAACGAGCATCAACGGGATGTTCGGATACACCAGGAGTATACGCAGCTTTTCCGTGTTTTTGTTACGCATTCTTTTTCCCCGGGTATTTTTGTGTCAGCGTATCTTGACGGATATATTTTTC
>CAZJJL010000106.1:0-2104 GCA_964546325.1 uncultured Planctomycetales bacterium
AATAACGGTCTATGACGCCTGTCATATAGGACATGCGCGCAGCCTGTATGTTTTTGAAGTCATGCGCCGCTATCTTGAATATAGCGGCTATCAGGTGAATTTTGTGCGTAATATTACCGATATCGACGATAAGATCATTAACCGCGCCAATGAGTTGAAAGTTCCCTGGAAAGAACTGGTTGATAAATATATTGCCAGTTATCGGGCTGATTTATCCTGGCTCGGCGTACGCCTGGGTTTATTGGATAAAGATAAAGAAGAGCCGCGCGCGACAAAGAATGTTCCGGAGATTATTGCCTATATTCAGGTTTTGATCGATAAAGGTTTTGCGTATGCGACGAAGAGCGGTGTTTATTTTAGCGTGCGTAAGTTTAAAGAATACGGAAAACTTTCAGGGCAAAGCATTGATCAAATGCTCGTCGGGGTGCGCAAAGATTCAGATGAAGCAAAAGAAGATCCGCTTGATTTTGCGCTCTGGAAAGCGTCAAAGCCGGGGGAGCCGTCATGGCCGAGCCCTTGGGGAGACGGAAGGCCAGGTTGGCATATCGAGTGTTCTGTGATGAGCCAGAAATATTTGGCATGTGACACTTTAGATATTCATGCCGGAGGCCGCGACTTGGTTTTTCCGCATCATGAGAACGAGACCGCGCAGAGCCAGGCAAAAACCGGTAAGCCGTTTACCAATTATTGGATCCATCACGGGCTCTTGACTATTAATGGGCAAAAAATGTCAAAGTCTTTGGGAAATTTCGTGACTATTGAAGACTTTAAAAATAAGTACAAGAATGCAAATTTACTGAAGTTACTCTATTTGAATGCGCATTATTCGTCGCCGGTTGATTATACGGAAGAAAAAATTGAGGAAGCAAAGAAAGCTTACGAGCGTATAGATATTTTTATGCGGAAAGTGAAAGATTTTAAAACAATACCGGGCGGCGGCGGAGAAATTCTAAAATACAAAGAAGATTTTAAGAAGCACATGGATGATGATTTTAATACTCCTCAAGCGCTTTCTGTTTTGTTTGAGATGATCAATAGATTCAATAAAGACTTTGAGAGCACGGATGCGCAAAGAGATTTTAGGTTGAGCTATGCGCGAGATGCGATACTTGAATTAGCAGGTATTTTCGGTCTCTCTTTCTTGAATGATGTAGAAAATGATATGTCTGATGCTCAAGTGAGCGCAGCAATAACCATGCGAAAACAACTGAAAGACGAAAAAAAGTATTCAGAGGCGGATGCAATCCGTAAAGATCTGGAAGCCCAAGGCATTATTTTAGAGGATACAAAGGCCGGAACTACCTGGCGCAGGAAGATATGATAGTTAGTCGTGTGTATTGAGTATAGTGTCGTGTGTAGAAAATAGGGAAATGTTTAAACTCACGACTCACGACTCACGACTCACGACCAAAACGACTACTATTATGAGTGGGTTATTCATTACATTTGAAGGTTCTGAAGGGTGCGGAAAGAGCACGCAGTCGAAGTTGCTCAAGGAATATCTTGAGGAGCAGGGACATAAAGTTTTGTTTGTGCGTGAGCCGGGCGGCACCGTTATCAGCGAGAAGATCAGGCAGATACTTTTAGATAAAAAGAACGACGGGATGTCTGCGACGAGTGAGATGCTTCTGTATATGGCTGCGCGCAGCCAAATCGTCGAAGAGGTTATTAAGCCCGCACTTGGTAAGGGCATGGTTGTTATTTGCGATCGTTTCCTTGATTCGACTCTTGCGTATCAAGGGTATGGCTTAGGTATGGATTTAAAAGTCATTCAAGGCATCGGCACATTGGCAACACACGGTGTATCGCCTGATCTGACGATCCTTTTAGATGTTCCTCTTGAACAAGGGCTGGCGCATCGTAAAGATAGTCAGGACCGCATAGAAAAGAGGTCTCTTGAATATCATCAGAAAGTTCGAAAAGGATATTTTGCGCTTGCGAGGAGCCAGCCGAAACGCATTAAGGTGATTACGGTTGAAGATAACGTGGCTGAAACGCAGGAGTCTATCCGGAAAGTGGTCAATACGGCAATCGGTCTTCGCTGTTCGGTCAGCGGTGAGCGCTAACCGAAAACCGAAAACCGATAACCGAACACCGAAATCCT
>CAZJJL010000106.1:2114-6150 GCA_964546325.1 uncultured Planctomycetales bacterium
GGTTATTGAGCGGCTGAAAGGATTCATGAGCCAGGCGCATGTAGCAGGGACGTATTTGTTCTCCGGTCCCGCGGGGATCGGTAAGTTCGCGGTTGCCCGCGCGTTTGCCATGGCGTTGAATTGCACGGAAGCTCACAATGATTATTGCGGCCGTTGTTTTTCGTGCATGAAGATCGAAAAGAACGCGCATCCGGATATCCATTGCCTTGATTTCGGGGATGATGAGATCCCTATTGATGCAGTGCGTGAGCTCAGGCGGCAGGTTTCTTTGCGTCCTTATGAAGCCCGACTCAAGGTTTTTATTATCCGGGCAGCGCATAAGCTAGGGGTGGCTTCGTCAAACGCACTTTTAAAAACGCTTGAAGAGGCTCATGGCACGACGGTTATTATATTGGTCACGGATAAGCCGTTCATGTTGCCGAAAACAATCGTTTCCCGCTGTCACCAGGTGAAATTCGCCGCACTTCCCCGGCAACGGCTTGCCGAACTCTTGCGTTGTGACCATAACGTGGCAGTTGATCTTGCGCATTATGTGTCCTATGCAAGCGAAGGAAGGATCGAAGAGGCGCTGCGTTTAAAAGAAGGTACGACGATTGCCTCCCGGGATGAGCTGATTAACGCGTTGGCGTTGGGTCAGGGGAAAATCCGTTTAGGCGACAGCCGGGAAAATGTTCGTGAATATTGTACGGTTTTGGCCCGTTGGTTCAGGGATATATACCTTTTAAAAGCCGGCGTGAACGTTGATGAGCTTATTCATCAAGACCGGATAGACGATCTGATGAAAGAAGCCGACCGTTTAAGTTTTGAGTCGCTTGATGAGATATTCGCGACGCTTACGACATCGAGCATATTATTGGAGAGAAATGTGAATTCTAAACTGCTTTTAGCGCACCTGGAAGCGGTTATATAACCTTAAAGGGGATACTATGGAAAAAATAATAGCGGTACAGCTCCGTGATTACGGGACTGTATTTTTATACAATGCCGGCGATGCTCCGGTCAAAGAGGGGAGTATTGTTATCGTTGAGCACGACCGAGGCACGGACTATGGAAAAGTGGTCACTCCGAAAGACGCCTGTTGTTCCGGTCATGAGAAAGAACACTCCTGCCCTAAGGACCATCAGCACAACGTAAAATCAAAAGAGCAACCGAAAAAGATCATTCGTCAGGCAACGGCGCAGGACCTTAAGCAGATCGATGAAGCGCGCGCGAAAGCCAAAGAGGCATTCAGCACGTGCTCGAAGAAGATATCCGAACACAAGCTCGATATGAAACTTGTGCATGCGGAGTATTCTTTCGACCGCACGAAGATCGTATTCTATTTTACCGCCGCAGGCCGGGTTGATTTCAGGAATTTAGTTAAGGACCTGGCTAAGATCTTTAAGGCGCGCATTGAGCTGCGACAGATCGGCGTTCGTGATGAAGCTCGTTTATTCGGTGGGTTCGGTCCGTGCGGCAGGGAATTATGTTGCGCCCGTTTCCTAAAAGACTTTGAGCCTGTTACCATTAAGATGGCAAAAGAAGAGGGACTCCCGTTGAATCCTCCCAAGATATCGGGATTATGCGGCAGGCTGATGTGTTGCCTTAATTTTGAGTATGAGACGTATAAAGCGCTTTCCAAAGGTCTGCCTCGGGAAGGCGAACGCATTCATGTGCAACAAGGCAAAGGTAAGGTTTTGAGCGTCAACGTATTCAAGCGTATGGTAACGGTCGAACTTGAGGACGGGACCATTACCAACATTAACTATAAGGACCATGAGCATGGGAAGTAAGTTTTATATAACTACGCCGATCTATTATGTTAATGCCGCTCCGCATATCGGACATTCCTATACGACGATCGCGGCAGATAGCATTGCGCGCTATAAGCGCTCGGTTTTAGGCAAAGAGAATGTCCGGTTCCTTACCGGTACCGACGAGCATGGGCAGAAGATCCAGAAAGCCGCCGATGAAGCGGGAGTGTCTGCGCAGCAGTTTGTTGATACCGTTTCGCAGCAATTCAGAGAGTTAGGCAGGAAGTTGGCGATCTCAAACGACGATTTTATCCGCACGACTGAATCGCGCCATATTAAAACAGTGCAGAGGGCGCTTGAGATCGTCTATGCTAACGGCGATATTTATGAAGATACCTATGCAGGGTGGTATTGCACGCCTTGCGAGACGTTTTGGCCGGAATCTCAGCTTACGGACCGCGTTTGCCCTGATTGTAAAAGACCGGTGGAGAAGATAAACGAGAAAAATTACTTTTTTAGGCTTTCCAAATATCAGGCATGGCTGATCGAATACATTGAAACGCATCCGAATTTTATCAGGCCGCATAATCGCCGTAATGAGGTTTTAAGTTTCTTGAAGCTGAATGCGCTGAGCGATCTGTGTATCTCCCGCCCTTACGAGCGTTTGAGTTGGGGGATCCCGCTGCCGTTCAGCTCGGGGCATGTGACGTATGTTTGGTTTGATGCCCTGGTCAATTATATCAGCGCTGTTGGTTCATTTGATGATGCGGGTAGGTATACTTCGGCATGGTGGAATGAAGAGAGTCAGATCGTCCATCTGATCGGAAAAGATATCCTGCGTCATCATGCGGTATATTGGCCGATCATGTTACAAGCATTGGGCGTGCGTCTGCCGGATACGATTTTCGCGCACGGCTGGTGGATGATCGGCGACTCAAAAATGTCAAAATCAAAGGGTAATGTCGTTTCTCCCCTTGCGATGATCGATCGGTTCGGCATTGATACATACCGGTATTTTCTTTTGCGCGACGTGCCGTTTGGCTTGGACGGGAATTTTTCGGAAGAAGCAATTATCAAGCGTTTTAACGGCGATCTGGCTAATGATATCGGTAATTTAGTGTACCGGACCCTTACGATGGTTGAAAAATATTATGAGGGAAATGTTCCTGCCTGTCCGAAGGCTTCTGATGCGGCATCAGGTTTGATCTATGCCAAGGCCGATAGGCTGCAAACGGAAATTTCCGCGTATCTTAACGCGGGAGCTGATTTTAATTTTAGCGCCGCACTCGATACGATCTGGGAATTGATCAATATGGCCAATAAACATGTTGAGAACACGAAACCATGGAATTTAGCGAAGGAAAATAGAACGGAAGAATTGAAGGGTTTTATAAGGCTTTTGGTCGATGTTATCCGGGTTGTCGCCGATGCTCTTTATCCGGTTATGCCGCATACTGCTTTTTTCATTAAAGAGCAGATGGGGGAAGATGCTATAAAAAAGGGTGATCCGCTTTTTCCGAGAATAGATACGAAAAAAGGTTAGCGGTTTACGGCTATCGGTTAGCGGTCGCAAAATGTATGTAACCGATCATCGAACATCGATCACCGAAAACCATTTTGTAGATATGAATGTTGAACTTATCGATACGCATGCGCATATAGATTATCCTGATTTCGAACAGGATCGCGATGCGATGATTGCGCGTGCGCATGAAGCCGGTATTACCTATATTGTTAATGTAGGTCCGACGGTGAAGGGATCGGAGCTTTCCGTGCAATTGGCTGCGCGGTATCCCGGGGTGTTTGCGGCGGTGGGGATACATCCGCATGATGCGGATACCGTTTCTGCGGGAGATATCGATCGTATTGCCGTTTTAAGCGGTCAGAAGAAGGTTGTTGCGGTCGGCGAGATCGGTTTGGATTATTATAAGAATTATTCCGGGCCGGAAAATCAGCGGAAGCTCTTTAGGTCGCTTTTGGCCGTTGCAAAAAATGTCAACGTGCCGGTGATCATCCATAGCCGTCAGGCTGACGAGGATACCGTCGCGATACTCAAGGAATATATGCCGTTGCCCGCGGTGATCCATTGTTTTTCCGGACAGGAGCAATTCCTGCGGGATTGTTTGGCTTTAGGATGCATGATCTCGTTCACGGGGAATATTACGTATAAAAATGCGCATGCTTTGCGTCAGGTAGTGGCGTGCGTGCCGCTTGATCGGCTTATGCTTGAAACTGACGCGCCGTATTTATCGTGCGAGGGGCATCGAGGTAAACGCAATGAGCCGTTTTTTGTCCGTCAGGTA
>CAZJJL010000107.1:0-6000 GCA_964546325.1 uncultured Planctomycetales bacterium
TGTTGTTCTTGATTGGTTGTTTTCGAAACTTTTTGCTTTTTCTATTTTAGCCTTACTGATCATATTCCATCCGGAGATCAGACAAGGGCTTGCTCAGCTTGGACAGCGCCATCTCTTTGAAATACCGCTGCGAGAAGAAGAACTTGATATGTTGCTTCGCGAAGTTTCAAAAGCAGCAACGAAATTATCCGCTGTAAAAAGCGGAGCGCTCATCGTTATTTCGAAAGTTGATACGCTGGCGGAGTATATCGATACCGGGGTCAGGCTTGATGCAAAGGTTTCGAATGAGCTTATTCAGACGATTTTTGCTCCCAATACGCTGTTGCATGACGGAGGTCTTATCATTCAGAACGGGAGGATCGTGGCGGCAGGATGTTTATTCCCGTTATCTCAGCAGCATGATCTAGACCGTATGTTCGGTACCAGGCATCGGGCGGCATTAGGAATCAGTGAGGTTACTGAAGAACGGCAGGATATTTCGGTGGTGTATCAAGGAAGGCTGTACCGTGATCTGGGAGAAGAGGAGCTGTTTACGAAGGTCAAGGAACTTATTAAGAAAAAAGATACCAATGGTTAAAGAAAAAGTTTTATTCCGCGAACGATTGTATCGGTTGATCACAAGTCATCCTTGGATTAAGATCGTTTCGTTGATTCTGGCTATTCTCGTTTGGTTTTATGTCAGAGGCGAGATCACGAAATATAATTAACCGATGGCATTATTAGGCGTTAATATAGACCACGTTGCGACGCTCAGGCAGGCTCGAAAAAGCAAATTGCCTGATCCTGTTCTTGCCGCCCAAACTGTTTTGGGGGCAGGGGCAGACAGCATTGTTGTGCATTTGAGAGAAGACAGGCGTCATATTCAAGATGACGATGTTAGGATGTTGAGAAAGACTGTCCGGGGAAAACTTAATCTGGAGATGTCAATTGCCGATGAGATTGTAGCAATTGCGTGTTCCGTAAAGCCTGACCAGGCAACCCTTGTTCCGGAGCGCCGGCAGGAATTAACAACCGAGGGCGGACTTAATGTGGTGGCACATCGCGGAGCGGTTGCATCGGCTGTTGACCGGCTCAAGAAGGCGCATATCGATGTCAGTTTATTTATTGATCCCGATGAAAAACAAATTAAAGCTGCAAAAGAAGTCGGTGTAAGTTTCATAGAATTGCATACGGGGCGATATGCAGACGCTCAGACTGATGTTTTTCGCAAGCGATCATTATGCGAGTTGGAGGAGGCGGTGAAGGTCGCAGTCAATTGCGGGCTGCATGTTTTTGCGGGTCACGGCTTAGATTATGAGAATGTTCTTCCTGTTGCGCGTATGCACGGTATCGAAGAGTTGAATATCGGTTATTCGATTATATGCCGCTCAATTATGGTTGGCCTTGATCGGGCAGTGCGGGAAATGAAAGCGCTTATCGTATGATTATCGGTTCCGGTGTTGATATTATTGAAGTAAGAAGGCTTAAACAGGCGATTGACCGATGGGGAGACGATTTTTTAAAAAGGATCTTCACCCCTGAGGAGTTGGAAAATGCGCGGGGAAGAGGAAGTCTTTTTCAACACTTAGCGGGACGCTTTGCCGCAAAGGAAGCGATCTTTAAAGCTCTGGGGAATAAAAACTTAACGTGGCATGATCTTGTGATTATTAATGACGCTGAGGGAAAGCCTTGCTGCCGCGTCCTGAACGGTAAAGGCGATCATGTCGACGTATTTTTGTCCATATCTCACGTAAAAAGTTATGCAGTTGCCAACGCAGTTATTACGAAGAAAAGCTGATACGCATAAAGGCGATTACGGACATGTCCTTATTATTGCAGGCTCCGCTCGATATTCGGGAGCAGCTGTTTTAGCGGCATCAGCCGCAATGCGCAGCGGTGCGGGATTAGTGACGATCGCTTTGCCGAAGAGTATCAATAATGCGGTTATTAAGATTAAACCGTTGGAAGTGATGACTCTGCCTTTGTCTGAGACTTCCCGTGGCGCATTGAGTTTTAAGGCACGAAAAGACCTCTATGCGTTCATTGATACGGTTGACGTAGTGCTTATCGGCCCCGGTTTAGGTAGGGAAAAGTCAACGCAGAGATTGATACGTTCAATAGTTTCCCTTGTGACAAAGCCGTTGGTTATTGATGCCGATGGTTTGAATGCGTTAGAAGATGATGTGTTGATCTTAAAAAAAGGGTCGCGTAAGAGAACCGTTACGGTTATTACCCCTCATGCCGGGGAAATGTCGCGATTAACGGGTGCATCGTCAGAAACTATCAAGCATGCAAGAAAAGAAGTTGCAAAAAGCTTCGCAAGCGATTATAATTGCATAACAGTATTGAAGGGTAATAGGAGTATTGTGACCAGCCCTGAAGGCAATCTTTTCATAAATGATACGGGCAATCCCGGGATGGCGACAGCCGGCACAGGGGACGTCCTCAGCGGTATGATTGCGGCATTTATAGGGCAGGGGATTGAGGGTTTTAGGGCTGTACGCGCAGCTGTTTACCTGCATGGGTTGGCGGCAGATAGCGCGGCTCGTCAAAAAACAGAAATATCTTTGATCGCCTCAGATATTATTGATTCAATTCCTCAGGCATTCAAACAGTCACAAGCAAAGCGTTTGTGCCGGCTTAGCTCAGTTGGTAGAGCAGCTGTTTTGTAAACAGCGGGTCGGGGGTTCGATTCCTCTAGCCGGCTTATATTGTCGAAACGGTATAGAATCGTTTAGTATTGTGTTATGTGTATTGGGTATTGAGTTTGTTTTGCGCCGGAGGCGGGTTGTTAGTGGTAACGCAATACACGATACTCACGACATACGACGAAAGTTATGATGTTGGTAATAAGGAAATACGGGCAGATACCCAAGTGGCCAAAGGGGGCAGACTGTAAATCTGCTGCACCTGTGCTTCGAAGGTTCGAATCCTTCTCTGCCCATTTTGAAATCTAAGGAACAGGCAAAAGGAGGTTCTTGTTATGAGTGTATCAGAAATTTCAAAGTCCTCTCGTTTGATCGCGTTCCTGCTTTGTTTCTTTCTCGGATACTTAGGCGCGCATCGCTTTTATGTGAAAAAATATGCGACTGCCGTACTGATGATCGTTACGCTCGGAGGGTTTGGTGTTTGGATGTTGATAGATTTGATATTCATCCTCTGCGGAGCTTTTAGGGATAAAGAGGGGAACGTCCTTTTGAATTGGTTTGAAAAAACAAGCTCTTTAGGTGCGCGTGCTTCTTAGGTGTTTGTTGTTTCTGATTCGATTGACCGCGGGAGTAGTTCAGTGGTAGAACAGTAGCCTTCCAAGCTACATATGTGGGTTCGATTCCCATCTCCCGCTTAAATAAAACAGCGGCTTATGGAGCGTGAGGATAGGCCGAACATACGTTGTTAAGACGAACGTAGCCTTAGCTGCCCGGTCCCTAAAGTGATTTTTGTGTTACACTAACTGAGGCGATATTGAATGACGCTTACTGATCGAAGCTCAGAAAAATTGCTTCTTAAGCTCATTGACAATGCGGATGTTCTTTTTCTTTATATTACTCCCCAGGAAGAAGTTGCTTTAGCCAACCGGAGAACGTGCGATGTAACCGGTTTGCCTCTTCAGCAAATCCTTGGTAATCACTGGTCAAAAACATTATATCGCGACGCTTCTACTAACATCCAGCAGCAGATGTTTAAGGCTATGCTCGATGATGTGATCACCTACCGACGCCCCAACAATTTCGAAGCTGTTATTATCGATAAAAATCAAGGGCAAAGGTTGCTTTCATGGGGTATTAATCCGATCTATTCCGAAACGCAGGATCTTGAAGGCATTTTACTGGTCGGTCATGATGTTACCGATATCCGGCAACGTGACACCGCGCTTAAGAAGATCGATGAGACCCTGAAAAGTATTTTTACCAGTATTAAGGAATATGCGTTATACGTTACGAATCTTGACGGGAATATCACGTATTATGCAATGGGATCTGCGCTGCTTTTGGGATGGGAAAAGAGCGAGATCGTCTTTAAGCACGTCAGTCTTTTTCATACACCGGAAGACGCAAAAACCGACTTGCCGTATATGCTTGAGCAGGTCAGATTGACCGGGCAGTTTGAAACTGAGATCATGCTGGTTAAGAAAAATTCTGATCAAGTAGCGGTTATTCTTACCATCAACCAGTTCCTCGATTCGCAAGGGCAGTTATCCGGGTATGTGTTCATAGCTAAGGATATCACGGAGAGAAAAAAGCTCGAATATCAGATTTTTCAATCCGAGAAGTTAGCTGCTATTGGGCAGCTTGCCGCAGGTATGGCGCACGAGATCAACAACCCGCTTTTTGTTATATCCGGACGATTAGAGATGCTGCTTGAAGAAGAGGAGTTGAATGACCGGGTAAAGCAAGACGTTGGGATTGTGCTTAATCAGGCAGAGCGCATTCGTAAGCTCGTTGACCGGCTTTTGAAGTTTTCCCGAAAATCACCGCCGAAGTTTGAGGCCATTGATATTTCAGAGGCCATTGAGGGGGTTTTGCCTCTTTTAACCTATCACCGCTTGCCTGCCGCTCATGTTGAGATCGAAAAGGAATTGGCTCGAGGATTGCCTGTTATTAAGGGTGATTTGAATCAGATCCAGGAAGTATTTCTAAATTTATTCATCAACGGTCATCAGGCGATGCCGGAGGGCGGGACGTTAACGATCGTCACGCGGGATTTCGAGAATCGTTTTGTCGAAATCAGAGTGTCTGATACGGGGAGCGGTATCAGCGAGCAGAATATGCGGAATATTTTCATGCCTTTTTTCTCGACTAAAAAAGAAGGCACCGGATTAGGCCTTTCGATCGTTTTTAATATTGTGAAAAATCACGGCGGCACGATTGATATTGAAACTCAAATGGGGAAAGGGACGACATTTGTGGTTAAGCTCCCTTATGCGCAATAGCGCGAGGAGGTTGCTATGGGGTATAAAGTCTTGATTTGTGATGATGAAACTCCGGTGAGGGAATTGTTCAGCGATCTTTTGAAAAAGCAAACGTGTACCGTTAGTACCTGTACCTCCGGTGAAGAAGCGCTGGAGATCGTTGCGAAAGAGGATCACGAGGTTGTATTGCTTGATATAAAACTCGGCGGTATGTCCGGTTTGGAGACGCTCAAGAAGATCAAAGACATGAAGCCCGAAACAACCGTTATTATGATAACCGGCTTCGGATATGATGAACAGCTTATCTCAAAATGTAAAGAATACGGTTGCTCGGGTTATATCGGTAAGAATATGCCGATTTCGCAGATAATCAGTAATTTTAAGTTGTTCGTCAAGTCAGCAAAAGAGAAAAACGCGCAATAAGGAGCGGATATGGCTGATGAATTGATGCAGCAAGTACATATCGATGCATTTGATCTTGATGACGCGTGGTTTCAATGTCTTTCTGCTATATTGGAAAAAGGCCACGTGTATACGATTACGCGAGGTAGCTATGCGGGCCAAAAAAGATTAGAATTTGACTTTGTCACGGTACGTGTTAGAAAGCCGTCGCATCAGATAATTCCTATTATTCCCGAAGGTATGAATATCCCTTCGCCGACTGATATGGATTATATTCAGGGGTATTTGGCGTATTTGATGACCGGTACAAAAACCGAGACCGAAGATTACACGTATGGGGAGAGACTTGTGGATCCCCGGGTAAAAGTCACCGAAAATGTCGGCGGCAAACAGATGTGCAGGGAAATGCCGTTGCATGTGAACCAGATCGAAGAAGTCATAAAAATGTATAAAACCCAGGGGCATGGGACGAATCAGGCGGTCATGGAGATCGGCATGCCTTCGGATATAAAATTAATTGACCCGCCCTGCCTGAGAATCATTGATACCCGGGTGCGTTACGGCAAGCTGCATTTTATTTTATATTTCCGCTCCTGGGACCTCTGGGGAGGTTTTCCGTCTAACCTCGGAGGGCTACAACTGGTAAAACAGTAAATGGCCGAAGATATCGGGGTTGATGACGGCGACATCATCGCCGTAAGCGAGGGTTT
>CAZJJL010000108.1:0-5980 GCA_964546325.1 uncultured Planctomycetales bacterium
CACCGGACTGGACATTGACCCTGAAAAGAAGATCCTGCTGCAAACGCGCCCGGCTTTCGGCGGCAACATCATGGCTACCATCATCAGCCCGAATTTCCGCCCGCAAATGGCAACGGTTCGGCATAAAGTATTCCAACCTATACCGGCAGACAAAAGCAGAAAAGGAAAGATCATCAAAGAATCCTTTGAAACAAGCGTCTATGCTTCCCGCACAAAACTTCTTGATATCGTTGAAGAGATCGAATCCCTGGTTAACCTTTCGGAAGCAGATATCATCGTTTCCGGCGGCCGCGGGCTGCAGGCTAAAGAGAATTTCAAGGTACTGGAAGACTTTGCCCATGTTATCGGTGCTGCGGTCGGTTCTTCACGGGCGGCGGTTGATTCAGGATGGATGCCGTACTCACACCAGGTCGGGCAGACAGGAAGAACGGTTGCTCCGAAAATTTATTTTGCATGCGGGATATCGGGGCAGATCCAACACATCGTCGGCATGTCTTCTTCAAAGATCATTGTAGCCATTAACAAAGACCCTGAGGCGCCGATCTTTAAATACGCAACGTACGGCATTGTAGGTGATGTTCTCACCGTTGTGCCGGCGCTCACAAAAGTATTCAAAGAAAAACTGGGTAAATAATACCCCGGAGGATATTCACTTACGTATGAGAAGTTTCTTCTTCATCGGGCTCATAGTACTCTTCACCCTGTGCGGCTGCGCTCATACGCAAAAAATCTCGCGGCAGGATACGCTCTCCAAGAAAAACGTACTCTTTCATGATGCGCAAGAAGCACTGGATGGTGTTTTCAAAGCATACGAAGAATACGATCCGCAGAATTTTACAAAAGTTATTTCTCCTGATTTCTCACCCGACCGACTGTTATTCCTGGGAATCGTAGACAGCGGCTTTTCTTCGGGAACATTCCTAACCATACAATACAAGATCATCCAAGCCACCTCAAAGAACACAATGCTCGATGTTGTCTTTGCTTGGAAAAAGCGGAAAATTCCCTATAGCAGCGATAACACACCTATCGTACAAAAAGGGAAATCGGAATTTATATTCAAGCAGAGCGCCGGAACATGGTTGCTCGCTGAAGTAAAAGGAGATACCCCATTTTAACCCCTACCAGATTCCACAGTATCGCATAAACACTATTGCATGTTACCGATAAAACATTCATTAAAACATGCGACAGCTATTATCATCGGAATTATCGCATCCATTATTATTGCTGAAACGTGCCTCAGACTCGCCGGATACCACTACAACCCTCTTACGATAAAACGCACTGATGCCGTATTAAAGGATGTTACGAATTCCGACTGGAGGCCATACCACCAAACCCAAGATCTGTATTCCGAAATTGATCCGGAACTTATCTGGCGCCCCAAGAAAAACTTCAAAGGTATCTTTAATGCTCAAAGATTGCGGGGCAGAGAACTCCCGCCCGTGAAACCGGCCGATGCATTCTATATTTTTACCCTCGGAGACTCAAATACGCTTGGAGGATATGATTACCCATCGTGGGTAGAATATTTGGCGGAGATCCTGAAAAAAAACGATCCGAACGTATACGTTGAAAACGCAGGTGTATGGGGATACACCTCTTTTCAAGGGTTGCTGCGCCTCAAAAAAATTCTTCCCCTGAAACCAGATATGATCCTTATTTCTTTCGGATGCAACGACGCTCATCGCGTGTTCATATCGGACAAAAACTATATCTCCAGCAAAAAGTTATTTTCTTCGACCATAATGCGCTTGGGCATCGCATGACGCGATCATATACAAACCAAACCCCGCACAAAAGCTCATTCCCCGTGTTAGCCCGAGCGAATATACCGACAATCTGATCTCCATGATCAATCTGGCAAGAGCCAATGCATGCCGCGTTGTTTTGATCACTCGACCGTATATCGGCGATGTTCCCGACGGTCTATGGTGGAAGAACTTCGCTCCGGAATACCGGGATCGCACCGAATCGATCGCAAAACGCTACAATACACCACTTATCGATATGTACTCCTATTGCAAAAATAAAACGACTATGTTTAAAGATGAGAGTCACTTTACTCCTTCCGGACACCGGGAAATGGGAACATTTGTTTATGAGAAAATAAAAGATATCCTGCCGCAATGATGTATGCAAATACATGCCTTGAATAGAATTTTTTGTTTTACGTATAGAACTATCACAAGATTTTACACTCAATAATGAGCATAAATTCCCCTTGAAAACGACATTTCTTTACGCTACAATAAAAAACTAATAGGAGGGGTTAACCGATGAAGAATACGCTATATATAGTAGCCGCGCTCATACTTATTTCCGGTTGCGCTTCAACCGCAAAAAAACAAATTTCACCTACGCCGCCTGCGCCTGTTTCCGATGCATATGATCTTTCTTCACCGTCTTCCATGAATGACACGGACATGACGGCAATTGAAACTTCAACCGCACAAGTCTCATTAAAAAGAGAACCGCTGAGCCTCAGCAAAAAAGAGATCCAGACCATCCTTAAAAAAACAGGTTTTTATAGCGGCCCGATCGACGGCATTTTTGGACCGCAATCCCGAAAAGCGATCAAAGCGTTCCAAAAAGCGAAAGGATTACAGGTTGACGGCCTATGCGGAATGAAAACACGAGAATTAATGCTCCCCTACCTCGACTGATCATGGCACAAAGAACCGTTTTTGCCCTTTGCTGTCTCATTTTAACCTTTGCGCTAACCGGTTGCGCAGCTGACCGCGCTTCGCGCAGACAAGCGGAGATCGAACAAACCCAAAAGGAATTCACCTGGTGGCCGACAGACGCGCAACCCGCTCCGGTAAAAGACAAAGATCAGGGCGGATATTGGTGGTGGCCCAATAAAGCAGGACAGGCAAAACCTTGGGGCAACCGAGGATATTGTTATGTAGCTAAGATCATCTTTGATTATCAATCGGACGAACTCCCCGCTCCGCAACCGCAGGAAATGCGCAAATCCCTGGTGATCAAAAAAATAATCAAAAATGTGAAGATCTATTTTGATTACAATAAATCATCGCTGCGCAAGGATGCCCGGCAAATACTCAACAACGCGGTTAAAACTCTCAGCCGCAATCCGGAAGCCAATATTCTCATTACCGGCAATTGTGATATTCGGGGTTCGGAAAATTACAACGATAAACTCGGGAAGAAACGCGCGAAATCCGTCGAAGATTTTATGGTTGAAAACGGTATTGATGCTTCGCGGATAAAAATCATCAGCCGCGGAAAGCTCGATGCGGTTGCCCATATCGCGGATATCGAAGGCATGCAAAAAGACAGAAACGCCCAATTCATGATCGCCGAAGTTGAAGAGGTCATGATCCCGTATGAAGGCCTTTCGACGGAAGCAGCTATCACCAAAACCGAGGACAACAAACTTATTGAAGAAACACGGGAAACCGTTGAAAGCTCATTAAAGGTATCGACAAAAGAATACGTCGTCAAAAAGAACGATACCCTCTGGAAGATCGCCCAGCAGGAGCTTGGCAGCGGTCACCGTTGGAAATATTTATATCAGATGAATAAGGATCGTATTAAGAATCCAAACAAGTTAAAGGCGGGGACACGAATCATTATCCCGGTGGAATAACCATGGATCCCCTTGAGCGACGCGCGTTCCCAAGGCTTTATTACAACGTTGAGGTTGAGTACAACGTACTCTCCGATCAACCCAGCGGCCCCACCGAAGGATTCTCGCGCAATGTAAGCGAAGGAGGGATATGCATTTTAACGCTTGATAAGTTTACTGTCGGGGATCACATTGATCTGTCTTTCTCCCTGCCGGGAGCCGAAAAACCTATCAAAGCGACCGGAAAAGTCGCATGGGTCGAAGAATTTTCCGTAGGGGACACATCGTCCAGTAAAGCGTATGACGCAGGCATTCACTTCATCAACATTAACGATGCGGACAAGCAACGTATTCATCAACATGTTATTTCCCGTTTGTAACCTTTGAGGCTTTACCGGAGAATTTGCCATGTACTTTAAGAAACTCGAGATCGTCGGATTTAAATCCTTTTACCATAAAACAACCCTTGATTTTGAACCCGGGATCACCGCGGTCGTAGGGCCAAACGGCTGCGGAAAATCCAATATTTTCGATTCCATTCGCTGGGTACTCGGAGAGCAATCAGTCAAAGCGCTCAGAGGTTCAGCTATGGAAGACGTCATCTTCAACGGCACCGAAAAAAAAGAATCCCTGGGAATGGCCGAGGTAACCCTCACGTTTGACAATGGAAAAAGGTTTTTTTCCGTCGACCATCATGAAGTTGCCATTACCCGCAGGCTTTTTCGTTCCGGGGAGAGCGAATATCTCCTGAACAAAGCCCCTGTCAGGCTTAAAGATATTCAAGAATTGCTCTTGGGCACCGGTATCGGCGCTGAGAGTTATTCCTTGATCCAGCAAGGCAAGATCGACCTTGTCCTGAGCTCCCGCCCCGAAGACAGACGCATGGTGTTTGACGAAGCAAGCGGTATCAGTAAATATAAATCCCAAAAACGAGAGACCCTGCGTAAACTCGAAGATACGGAACAAAATCTTGCCCGTGTAAACGACATTATTACCGAGGTAAAACGCCAAATAGGATCGCTTGAGCGCCAGGCAAATAAAGCGCGGAAATACCGGGAATCATTCGAAGAGCTCAAAACCAAAGAACTTAATCTGGCTGCGCTACAAAAAATATCTCTTCTGAGCCAAAAAGAAGAACTCCAAAAGAACCTGCGCGAACTAGAAGCAGAAGAGACCAAACTTCTTGAAGAGATCACCTCCCAGGAAGCATCGATTGCCTCAAGACAAAACGAGCTCAAAACACTTGAAGAAGACATTTTACGTATTCGCAATGAAGTCTCCGGGCTTGAGAACGCAACCGGACGCAACCGGGAACATATCGCGTTCAATAAAGAGCGGATCTACGAATTGGAAGAAACCGTGAAAAAACTACAGGTGCAGAAAGAACAAACGCAAGCGCGCCTGAGCCTTGACGAGGAAAAATTAACCTCCGTACAAAATGAATACCGGGCTATCGAACAACACGTGCAGGAAAAATCAACGGCCCTCCAGGGGAAAGAGACTGACCTGACAAACCTGTCGAATGCCGTTAAAACATCCCTTGAGTCCATTGCCCAGACAAAGCGCAACATAGTCGATGTCGTTTCGCGTATTGCCGGGACAAAAAACGAGATACAGGATGCTGCCAGACAAAAAAGGCTTGAGTTGGAGCGGGCAAAACTCACCGAAGAGACCTCAACGATCGAAGATACGCTCTCTGCCACAACTCAGGAAGTAGCTGGATTAGAGCGGCAATTCTCCGATCTCAACGGGAAGATCAATGCCGTAAAACAAGAGGCCGAACAAGAGAAATTAAGCCTTGAAGAAATCAAAACACGCATTGAAAACCTGGAGAAACAAAAAATATCCCTGCAATCTCAAAAAGAATTCCTTGAACAGCTCAAGATGAAATATGAGGACATCGGGGAATCCATGAACGCCATGGTCTACCTTGACAAGCTTCCGTCTGAGAAATTAAGCGGGCTCGTCATTAAGATAAGCGATTATCATGCGCCGGCACCGCAAGAGCCATCTCAAGACGGATCTCAAGGATTCAAGATCTCCGGTGAAGCAAAACCGATCGATCTTGATACCTCCCGCATTAACGAGCTTATCGGAAAAATAGAACAAGAGATCCAACAACTACAGGCAGAAAGATCCGTAAAGGAAACACACGCGCGCGATCTGGCTATTTCGATCGAAGATCTTTCCAGAGAAACCCGTTCCCAGGAGATCAACTTAGCCAACAAACGCACACAACTTGGCAACGTGCAAGAGCAGCATAACAAACTCAAGAATGAACAAGAGATCATTTCTTTGGAGTTAACCGATGTGCAACAAGAGATCGTCGCTTTAGACGAAAAGATAGCCTCCACGCAAACGCATCTTGTTGAGCTTGATGTCGAA
>CAZJJL010000109.1:0-5962 GCA_964546325.1 uncultured Planctomycetales bacterium
TCAAAAGCTTCCTTCGAGAAAGGTATCTTCTTTGCTTTTAACCAATCCAACGTCAATTCAAGCGGAATACCATAGGTATCATACAACTGAAACGCGATAACACCGGCCTTGGAAGCGTCCGATTTATTTGTAAACGCAGCGAACTTTTCAGTTAAAACCGTACCACTGGAACGTATCGTAGCAATAAAGTTCTTCTCTTCCGCTAAAATAATTTCGGCAATATTCTCCCGCCTTGTTGCCAACTCCGGATACGGATCCTGCATTACCTCGGCAAGGACCGGCACTAATCTATACATAAACGGCTTATCAATCCCCAAACTTCTTAAATGTAAAATCGTTTTGCGGATAAGCTTACGCACCACATATCCCCTGCCTTCGTTTGAAGGCAAAACACCGTCAAAGATGGAAAAAACCGTAGCTCTGGTGTGGTCTGCGATCGCGTATAAACACTCTTTTTCATTTTCCGGATGTTTTTGGGAAGCTTTTTTAACTTCCCGGATGATCGGCTGGAATAAATCCGTCTCAAAGTTATTCGGGGCTTTTTGCATAACCGCCGCTAAACGTTCCAACCCCATCCCGGTATCGATGTTCTTCTGCGGCAAAGCCTCAAGCATTCCGCCATCCTTACGATTGAACTGGGTAAAGACCAAATTCCAAATCTCAACGAAACGGCCGCAGCTGCATGAAGGATCACACGCCTTCTCTTTGCACCCGATATGTTCACCGAAGTCATAAAAGATTTCGGAACAAGGGCCACACGGACCGTTCGGGCCTTTTTCTTTTGCATCAGCCGGCCAGAAATTATCGTGATCCCCTAAGCGGACGATCCTATCCTCCGGCATTTTGATCAGATCGCGCCAAATTGCGTACGCTTCATCATCATCTTTATACACAGAGACCCAAAGTTTTGACTCGGGAATACGAAGTTCCTGGATCAAAAATTCCCACGCCCATTGAATCGCTTCTTTCTTGAAATAATCGCCGAAAGAAAAATTCCCCAACATCTCAAAAAGCGTATGATGACCGCTGGTCTTTCCTACTTTATCCAAATCATCGGTGCGCAAACAACGCTGCGAACTGACTGCGCGGGTGAAATCCGTAATGTGGCCTAAAAACTGCGGTTTGAACTGATTCATCCCTGCAGGCGTGAATAATACCGTGGGATCATCCTTGGGAACGAGGGAATCACTTTCAACAACGCGGTGTTTTTTTGACTTGAAAAAATCCAAGTATTTTCTTCGTAAAATATCGGCTTTCATTGAATTAATGTATGTACCGCATCAACAATGGCATCGGGCGAAAATCCCCTTCGTGCCAGGTATTGATATAGTCGAGCCTTTGCTTTTTTAGGTTCTATTCCGGCAAGCTGCTTCATCCTTCGAGCAGCAATATCGTGAATGATACTATCTTCCCGGTATTGCTCTTTAACTTTCGCGATCTCTACGCGTATAATATCCTGATGCAATCCTTTTCGCTTTAATTCCTGTTCTATGCGTCGTAATCCTAATGATCGGGCAATGCGCGACTGAATCCATGCCCTCGCAAAAACCGTGTCGTCTAAAAACTTTTTTTCGCGAAGAAAACCGACGATGCCATCGGCAAAAGCCGCATCGAATTTTTTTCGTATAAGCCTTTGACGTATCTCTTCTTCGCTTCGCAGCCGATATTTGAGCAGCAAAAACGCGTATCGCAGTGCTTGCTGACGAGGATTGCTATCTTTCATAGCCATTTTCCACCCCAGAGGTGGCTTACACCTCTGGGGTGTCATGAGGCAACACTACGAAGTATGCGTAGCTGCCAATAACTTTTTGCGGACTTCTTTTTCGATAGCATCCTGAAGCTTGGGATTCTCCCTCAGATGCTTAATTGCCGCTTCTCGCCCCTGGCCGATCTTCTCTCCGTTAAACGAGATCCAAACACCCGGCTTTTCAAGAACGCCCATATTAACACCGGCATCCACGACGCTCCCGGCTTTTGAAATACCTTCGTTATGCAACGTATCGAATTCACCCTCGCGAAACGGCGGAGCGATCTTATTTTTCACAACCTTGCATTTCACATGGTTACCGATAACCATATCGCCTGATTTCAAGGTAGCGATTCGGCGGAGATCAAGCCGGACAGAGGCGTAAAATTTCAAAGCGCGCCCGCCGGGTGTTGTTTCCGGAGAACCGAACATAACCCCGATCTTTTCCCGTAACTGATTAATAAAGATCATCGTTGTACGTGATTTACTGATGGCTGCCGTTAACTTTCGCAAAGCCTGGCTCATGAGACGCGCCTGCAATCCGACGTGAGCATCCCCCATCTCGCCTTCGATCTCTGCGCGCGGCGTCAACGCGGCAACGGAGTCAATCACAACGATATCAACGGCGTTCGAGCGCACTAAGGTCTCTGCTATCTCTAAAGCCTGCTCGCCCGTATCCGGCTGCGAGATCAAAAGGTCATCAAGATTCACGCCAATGACTTTGGCGTACGTTGAATCAAAGGCATGTTCGGCGTCAATAAATGCAGCCACTCCGCCTTTTTTCTGGATCTCACGGATTATGGTCAATGTCAACGTCGTTTTACCTGACGCTTCAGGGCCAAAAACTTCGACGATCCTGCCGCGCGGTAAGCCCCCGATACCCAACGCTACATCAAGGGTAAGCGCACCCGTAGGTATCGCCTCCACATCGACTTTCACGTCTCCGCCAAGTTTCATGATCGAGCCTTTGCCAAACTGTTTTTCGATCTGAGCAAGAGCTAGATCAAGCGCTTTATGGCGCTCGGTAAGGACTTTTTCGTCATCTTTATGAGCTTCTTTTACCGCTTCTTTAACGGCAGAATGCCCCGGAACAGACTTATGCGCTGTTTTTTTATCACTACTCATGGAAACCTCCGGATTGTCCTCATTATTGTATAATAAGGTAAGGGTTAAGAGTCTGTATTATATCCCAGCCAAATAGGGCTGTCAAACAAAAATTCCCCCCTCTCTTACTTATACTAGACGCAACAAGCAGGGGAATCTAACAGGAATACTTGTAACCAAGAGCGTCTTTTAAAACATGCGTACAAACATGGATTCAAGCCATACCTCCAAAGGGATACCTTTATAATGAAGAACAAAATGAAGGCACCCTCCCTAAAGGAAGGTCGCCACTAATTCCCCATGAAGCAATCTTATCTTGGATGATTTTCATACGCCTACTCTGTTGCGCTATCTTTTGAGGCAAAGACATCTAAATAGAGGCACAATAGTCTCGTGTCTTTTTAAGACTTTTATTCCGTACCTGTCAGGTTGATTGAATATTGAAGACCCCCGAGCGAGAAAAAAAGGCGCCACTAAAACATGATCGATATATTTCTTACAATCATCGAGGAATTGAACGGTCTGGTAGAATTCATCGTCAGTTTCATACAAATATCCGGCAATTAAGAAAACAGTATTTAAAATCCCCGCCTGAGAAGATTCGCTGCCGGACTAAACTCCAAAATAAAGAAGCCGACAACCTGATTTGAACATGGTAACCGGCAATTTTTTATTCTTAAAATACGGGTGCGCGCAACTAAACCATGAAAAACGCAAATCCTTTGACCTGAAACTATCGCACACAGTTTCAAGATACGCTTCAGATTGATTTATTGCATTATCTGCGAAAAAAAACCACTCATTATCATGGGCTCTTCGAATATGACTGATGTCACGCACGATCTTCTTCAAGTTTTTTTTCCTTAAGGGGGAAGATGCGGCGCAAAAATTACAGGTATTCGTACATCCTTTACTGATTTCATACGGTAACAGTCTGTATTTCTTTCCAAACAACACATTATACGAATTCGCGTACCCTGCAACAATATTCTCATCATACTCGGGAATAGGCAATAAACTCACGTCGCTGACCCAGGGTTGATTACCCGTTATGCGCTTTCGATTCTTATACGCTAATCCCGGGATATCTGAAAGGCGCATCCTCTCCCCGGAAAGATATTGTACCAACATCACAAACGGTAATTCTCCCTCGCCGCAAACACAATAATCAACAAAGCGGAATTTTTCCAATAATTCTTCATACATCCAGCCCATACTGGGCCCGCCAAAAACAACCGTTGCATTTGACACTTTTTTGATCTGCCGCGAAACAATGAGCGCGGGGATCAAATTATTTCTACCCGTAATAGAAATCCCCACCAAATCAGTTTCCGAATACGGGAACCCGCGCAATAAATCTTCCGCTAACTCATTCAAGAGCTCGGCATTCTTATCATTTGCTAATTCGCCTAAAATTGACTCGGATGAACGAAACAACGCCTCCTCAAAATACATCTGACTTTTGAATATGTCGAGAGAAATATCCCATTGCTCGATATGAACAGGCATCCCCTTAAGCGCCCCTGCTAATGACGCCAAGGACAACGGATACAAACAATTCCTTTCACGGCTATTAATCGAAGGCGGATATATCAGTTTAATATTCATTGCTTATGGTTTCAACGCGCTAACCTTATATAAAGGCTTTATCAATAACGCCGAGCTTCACCGCTTATCCGAACTATTTATGAAACGCACAAATGAAAACTCCTTTTTCGCAGCAAAAGCGCGACTAAAATGCTCGCCCTCTACGTTCAAAAAACCCAACTTTTTCGAATTCTTATATGCTCGGGCAATATACGGATATGCGGCCTTCTCGCTGATAAAAAGCCACTCATGAATATTTCCCGCGCCTTCAACAGTTAACGCGGAGAATTTAATCCCCCTTACCCCCAGATCAAAGAGATACCGGGGAATCTCCGGAAGCTCTTGATAATTCAACCGCGTAATTACAATATTAACGCTTAAACAATGCGTATATCTTAAAATATTACGTATACCTTGGTTTGTACGCACAAAACTCCCGGGAACCTGAGTAACAAAATCATGCACATGAGGAATCAGGCTATGCAGGCTAGTCCGCACTCCACGCAGATTGATCCCCCTAAAAAAATTATCGCTAAACTTTCGTGAAGAAAATAACATGGCATTGGTTGCCAACGTAGCACTCATCCCAAGGAGTGACGTATACCTGATAAGGCGCTTTAAATAACGAAAAATCAACGGTTCACCCCCATAGAAATCAACGACGGAATAACCCTTATTACGCGCGCTCAAGATATCCTTACATAATGCGGCATAGCCCCGCGGCATAAAACGGTCAATGGCTCTTGACTTCATACAAAAAATGCAACGTTGATTACACCGATCAAGATGCAGAATAAATGTCTCCATGCTCACCTCAAAACATTGCTGAAAAAATCATATTACGATATAGCAACTATCCGCTTCACAGAAGAATTCAGCCTTTTACGGAAGTCATCTTTTAAGCCAACTGTAAAAGGAAAAGAATTATCGAAGTACTTTCGCAAACGTCCCAACGAAACAACAGGTACCAACTTAATGACAGGCTTTTTCCCGTATGTAAGAGCTATACTAATCGCTTTTTCCAAATATGGTAACATTACCCTTGGAGTAACACTCAAATAGCGAGCATACCGTTTATAAACGGGGACATATCCGGATAATTGCACCTCTTGAACGGCTGGGAATCCTGCAACATAGCGCACAAGATTTCAAGGATCGGGTCATCATACGGCTCCGATGATCATTAAGCGTATTAATACTAACGTAATACTCACGGATTCCTGAGGCAACCAATCCACGAGCGTATCGTATTGATGCCAGTCTTCTTGCGTTCGTTTGAATCATAATATGCCGTATACCTATCGTCCCAGCAATCGAAGCGTAGAGAGATAACTGTCTATTCAACGTGACCTCAGCGCCGGAAAAAATGATCCCTGGATAAAACGGCAAAAGTGATTTAAACAACGGGGCGTTCTTTCTGAATTCAGATAAAGAAATAGGGGAAAGCCCCTTCTTCCGGTCTCCCAACATGCAAAAAACACAATCATTGCTACATCGCGATTCAACGATAACAACAATGTACCG
>CAZJJL010000110.1:0-1008 GCA_964546325.1 uncultured Planctomycetales bacterium
TTGCAACGGTACAAGGAACACCCCCCTTCTCTTACGCAATATTGATACATCAAAAAAACCCGAAAACTATTTCTTCGGGTCTTAAACATATACACCTGCCGGGCTCTTGCCCGTGTGAAAATCATAGTGCCGATAACCGTCGGTAATGAATCTGCCCTTTTGCCGCAGGATGCGATGAGCGGGAGGACTCCAAGAAAAAAGAGCCGATACTTCTGGCTCTTTAAATGGTGCCGAGGGAGAGAATCGGACTCCCCACGCCGGCCTTTTCAGGGCCGCGCTCTACCACTGAGCTACCTCGGCTTATATTGTATATGAGAATCATCCATCCGGCCTTTTCCCCTATTTCCCTCAAAACACCGGTGGCGGATTCCTTCAATGAATGACACAGATCATGCGCTACTATTATAAGGAAAATCCTCTTTTATGCAAGTTTTTTCTCGTTGCAAAGGTATTTTCTACTGTAACGGATACATAAATTCAACAGGAGCATATTCATCTGTCAGCACCCGCACATCATCGACACCCTCAAGAATGACCCGATGGTCAAGAATATGCTGAAAAAACGGCCGCCCGCTTTGCATAGAAGGACGAACACGGCTCTTAAGCGCGATCATCATGTAATTTTGCACCTGTGAGCGATCCCCATCTTGCGTAGGGAACACATAGACCTGCGGAAAAACGCTTTGATACGTAGCGACCATTGTCCTTAAGAAAAGCGACTGTCTGCCCTCTGCCGCTGAAATGACATACACCAAAACCACCCCATCAGGAGACAAAAGACGCGACATCTCTTCCGCCGCTTCTTTCGTCAAAAGTTGAAACGGGGGGATACTTGACGTATAGGCGTCAATAAAAACCGCATCATACGTTTCTTTTGCCCGGTTAAGAAATACCCTGCCGTCCTCATGAAAAATACGCAAACGGGGATTATCAACCAAGTGAAAATACTGTTTTGCAAACGCCGTTATCTGCGGATCGATCTCAACGACGTCGACCATAACGTCAGGG
>CAZJJL010000110.1:1018-5885 GCA_964546325.1 uncultured Planctomycetales bacterium
TTTTTGAGCAGATACCGGGGATACGCGTACCCGCCACCTCCGATCGCAAGTACTCTGCGAAAAGTAGGCCGGAAATGTTCCAACAATTGCCCATATCGAAGATACTTCTGTAATCGATCAGGATCGCGAATATCCATGAACGCTTGGGAAAAATGGACACGATCGCGGTACGGAGTATCATCGGTCATCAAAAGACGGATCGTATCCCCCTGATGTGCGGGGACCGCATCGATAACCCGGATATATTGATACGGACTTTGCCGCGCAGCAATCACTGCACCGGTAGCATTTTCAGAATGAGGCAATGCGATGAAAACTATGCCTAAGGCCCCCAACAGAGCTGATCGGCGCGCAACATCCTTGCCGCAATGCGCATACCATGATAACAACGCCATAACAAGCGAAAGGAACACGAAGAGGAACGTGGTTTCAAAAAATGCGATAAAAATGAATCCCGTAGCAAACGTGCCGGCAATGCTTCCAACGGTAGAAACCGCATACACGCGACCAATTAATCTCCCGCTGGTTGTCGACCCTTCCAAAGACAGTTTTGTTACAACCGGAAGGACCATCCCTAAATAAAAACTCGGGGTTGCGAACAAAATGCACGTCGCAAAAACAGATTTGAGCCGAAAATCAAGCGCCCAATAACGAATAACCTCAAATAACACCGGTCTTAAGACAGCGGAAGCTAAAATGGCAACGGCAGAGATAAAAAGGATAGCGGAAAGCCGGCGAAAAGACGGATCCTTATCGGCGACGATCCCTCCCCGCCAATATCCCAGGCTCAAACTTGCCAACACCACACCGATCAGGCCCGTCCAAACAAAAACAGACGCGCCGACAAAAGGAGCGAGAATGCGCGATCCTATGATTTCCAGGGTCATGATGACCGCGCCGGAAAAAAAAGCTATAATACACAGTTTACCTGAAGGATTCCGATAGAACATATCTCTGAGCAAAAGGAAGGGGCCTTACTTTGAATCAATGCTTAGCTGGCAACATCCATAATCTTCGTATAGATATCTTGCGCAGAACTTATGGAAGGCATATGGAATTTACGGGCTGAAACTTTTACCCGCGTTGCCGTACGCGTCAACCGGACAAAACGGATCCACACTTTTCCGCCTTCAATATTCATATTGATCATTCCTCTGGCATAATCCTCAAGAATGACCGTACCTTTGGCTTTGGCGATCGTTAACGCAGCGCTCCACAACGCGTCATACGGCTTATCCGTATCCCCCTGCAACGTATCTTTACTGGCCGCATACGCGCCTGCTCCGCCGACGGCAGCTCCCACAATAAGCGGCGCACAACCGCTCATCACCATAGAAGAAACCAAAAACAAACTTGCAACAAAACGTTTATTCATCGCGCATCTCCCTACACACCGGTTATCCTCAAAAGCACAATGCAATGTTCAAAAAAGAGCGTGATAGCCTGTATCCTAGAACAATACCCTATGCAGGACATATTGATACATGCATTATTATATCCGGCGCCATATTATTTTTCAAGCGGTTTATCATAAGCAAACCGATTTCTAATTCTGTAATTCATTCTGAAGGCGCTTCGTCTGGGGCTGAGGAGTTTCATCCGGCATATTTAATTTCTTCCCCTCTCCTTCGGAAAGAATCACGTCTTCTTTACCCTCAAGCCGCAAACTTACCCGTCGGGCAATATATTCTTTGGCAAACGTACTGGGAGAAGAAAACTCGAGCTTCGTCAAAGCAGGGCTCACCGGCGTAAAGAAAATCCCCACGGGCGTCGTATCGCTTTCAGAGACATAAAAAGCGATCATCTGCGCATTCTTGCGATACACATACGCGCCGATAACGCTCAACGCTTCTTCCGTCTTACTATAACAGGCCTTTTCCTCGATCGGGAATTCTTTGACAACCGCGTTGGAGCGGTTATCTTCCAAAACCTTTGTCGAGATCCCCAAAACACATTTGACGCTATCACTGACCCGGGCGCATCCTATCATACAACCCATCGCTGCTATACATACGACTATAACCGACTTTTTCATACTGCCTCCCCCGTATTATTCGTTTATGATCTGCGTAATCTTATCAACCATGCGCCGCGCCTCTTCTTCTCCCCGCTGCGCAAATTCAACTGCCCGGTGTAACTCAAGCCAATGCAATCCCTGCGTATCGGGATGCAGCACAATATCAGCTAATTCAGCTTCCTTCTGAGCCATTTCCGCCTGCATGACCTCAATACTGCTAAAAACAATATCGATGATATTCGTACGAAGGCGGTCATGCACAAAACGGCGCAGGTCGAACCACGGCTTTTTTTTCACACCCGAAGCGGACGAGCTCAATTGGGCTTTGATCTTTTCATACTCCCGGATAATATCCTCGCGCGACGGAGTAACGTTCACCGCGATAATCTTCTTTACCCCCATCTTAAAAAGCACTTCCGTAGGGAGCGGGTTGATAATACCGCCGTCCAACAGAATCTCCCCGCTTAATTGAAAAGGATGAAAGACCCCGGGCATTGCGCAACTTGCCATGATCGCATCGATCAAAAGGCCTTTATCAAAAACGCGCGACTCTTTACGCCGTATATCGCTGGCAACGATCTTTAAAGGAAGCCGCACATCCTGAAATGTCTTTGAGCCCAGATATTTCTTCAAAAAAGCGTACAGGCGATTTCCTTTAATAAAGCCGACGCTCGGAAAGGTCAAATCGACTAAATTCCAAACATATTTCTGACTTTTAAATTCTTTGGTGATCTCCAGGATCTCCGAAGCGCTTCGGCCGGTCGCCCATAGGCTTGCGACAACAGACCCGACGCTCGCCCCTGAAATAACGTCGATAGGGATATTCTCCTCTTCAAAGACTTTCAAGACGCCAATATGGCAAAATCCATACCCTACCCCGACCCCTAATGCAAGGCCCACCAAACAATCCCCGAGTTGCCGGGATATACGGCGCACCGCTTTGGCGTATTCGCTCTGAGGCTCATCAAGGATCAACCGTTCGCTGGAACAAAACTCGATCCGGGGCAGGGTTGCATAAATATTATGCCCCAATATCTGGCGTTCCTCCTGATACTGCAAACGGGAAAGCTTGTATTCGTTGATAACAACCTTGATCTTGTTCTCCTGGAAATGGAATTCCTCTTTCAAGCGCTCGACAAGATTCGCGGTCCGTTTCAGATCAACCCCTTCGGGGCTCGACATAATGTGAATAAGATCGGACTGGTTTAAAACACTGAAAACAAATTCATCCATCGTTGCCGGCAGATCCAGCAGGATATAATGATAGTCGTTGACCAAGAAGGTCAAGGCTCCGACAAGCTTTTTAACCGACGCCTTATCGTCCGGGTCATAATGGAAACAAACGATATGGACGCCGCTTGGGTCGGTAAGGATAAAATCTTCTACCGGTGCCGAAGCTCCCAACTCATATACCTTGGCACCGCCGGGAAGCCGCAACCTCTGCGGCAACGTATGCATTTTATCGCGAGAACAAATGTCCAGGATGATCACTGATTTATGGGTTTCGCGGTACAAAGACAATGCCAAATTCAACGCATAGACCGATTTTCCCGCCTGAGAATACGAACTGAAGACGGAAATGACGGTGCTTTCAAAGATCGTTTTCTGATGCAAATCCTTATTTTTGAGACGACGCGATAGTGTCTGTGAAAGATCGATGGCCAGCTGCGGGATCCGCTTAAGGATTAAATCAAAGTCATCCTTCTTAAGAACAAGGATCAAACAATCATTCAGCGCGCGCGCGGTCACGGAATGAGGATCACCCGTTAAAAGAGAGATGATGCCGAAATACTTTCCCCGATGCAGATATTCCAGGATACGCTCATTGCCGAATTTGTCCGCGGTATACAGCACTGCCCTGCCTAAAACAACGCAAAAGAACGCATCCGCAGGATCGCTCTCTTTATAAATGAACGCGCCCTTTTTATATTCAACGATTTCCGAGCGTTCGGTGACCAACGCGCGCTGTTCAGCTGAAAGAGCGGAAAATATCGGAATCTCCCGGACTACCGCGTCTTTTTCAAGCAACTCAAGCATTTAAAGTTTCCCTGTTTTGCAAACCTCGGCAAAACGCCGAGCGCTGGGCCTGATCGTACGAGCGAACGTCGTATAGTCAACATCGATCAAGCCAAACCGCGGTCGAAATCCTTTATCCCATTCAAAGTTATCCAGTAAAGACCAATACAGGTACCCGATAACACGACAACCACCCTCCATTGCCCGATGAAGCGCCATAAGGTGCTCGCTGATATAGGCCCATCGCTGGTCATCATCATCGGTGCAAATGCCGTTTTCAAGTATAAAAAGAGGGAGATTATATTTGGAAAAACGTTTCAGCAGATCAAACAATCCCTGCGGATAGATATCCCATCCGAGCATATTCTTTTCGACCGCATGATGTCCCTCTTGGCATACATCAAACCAGAGATTCCCAATCGAAAAACGCCGCACATCGACCAAATCACGCGTGTAATAATTAACGCCGATATAATCAAGCGTGCGCGCGCGGCCGACGGCATCGATAAAAGCATGATTAAAAGCCCAATCCCTCAGGCGCGCAGCAAGCGTATTGGTAAACGTTGCCGTGCACGGCACAAACGCACGAATGTTCTGCGCGATGCTGATCATGGGCTCCGGGAGCTGGCGCTTCAGATACGCGCGTTTGATCAACGTAAAAACCTCCCCATGCGCTCGTACCAGATTATCAAATACCCGTTTTGCCTTTATAAAAGATTTCTCTTGAGGAGGCCAATTGCGTATCAGATACGCCTGATAAATATATACCATCGGCTCATTGATCGTCACCCAATACCGCACGCCAAAACCAAGTGCATCGATCATGCGCTGACA
>CAZJJL010000111.1:0-1843 GCA_964546325.1 uncultured Planctomycetales bacterium
CCCGTTGCGTGAAAGCGTGTCCCGCGGGGCTTTTGCCGTGTATGATCGCTATGGCTTCCGAAAAAGAGAAGTGGGATCTGGCAAAAGCGTATAGTTGCATGGATTGTATCGAATGCGGGTTGTGTAACTATGTCTGTCCGCAGGAAAAGAATCTGGTACAGGCTATTAAGCAGGCAAAAGTGAGGGCTCCTCGATGAATGAAAAGATCCGTTATGGGGTTACGCTTGGTTTGATCTGTTTACTGGCGGGCGCGGTCTTATCCGGTGTCAATGCCTTGACTGAACCGGTGATACAGCAAAAGAAAGAACAAGCTAAATGGCAGGCGTGCAAGGAGTTGGTCCCGACCGCGGAAACATTCCAACCGTTTGAGAAAGACGGTACGATGCTTTTTCTTGAAGCGTTGGATAAGAATAAGAACCTTATCGCTTTTTTGGTTTATGCTTCAAAGAGCGGGTATTCGTCGAATGTCGAAACATTGACGGCGCTTACGCCGTCTTTGGAGATCATCGGGATCACCGTTGTGTCGCAGAATGAAACGCCGGGTTTAGGTACGCGCGTTACCGAGAACGCGTTTACCGGACAGTTTAAAGGAAAAACGCCTGCGACGTATGACCAGGTGCAGGCGATTACGGGCGCGACCATTTCTTCGTCGGCTGTCATAGATGCCGTACGCGCCCGGTTGGATGCGTTACAAGAGATCATGACACAGGAGGCAGCGCGTGGAAGATAATTTGCGGGTGGAGTCTTCGCCGCATTTGCATAGCCGTAAAACAACCAGGGCCGCGATGTGGGCGGTTGTTGTTGCGTTGGTTCCCTCGGGAATCGCCGGAGCGTATTTGTTCGGGGTTGACGCTGTTTTGGTCATAGCGGTATCGATCGCAAGCTGCGTTATCACCGAGGCAGTTATTCAGAAGTTGACCGGGAAGAAGATTTCCATACACGACGGTTCTGCGGTGCTGACAGGGCTCTTGCTTGCCTATAATCTTTCGCCGACGGTTCCGTTGTGGATGCCTGCTGTCGGAGGGGCCTTCGCGATCGCTATCGTTAAACAGGCTTTTGGCGGATTGGGAATGAATATTTTCAATCCTGCTCTTGCAGCCCGCGCTTTTTTAATGGCATCCTGGCCAAAACAGATGACGTCGTTTACCGCGCCGTTTTCTCCCGATGCGGTTACTTCAGCAACGCCGCTTATGATCCTGAAAGAAGGGAAGGTCAGCCAATTCGCCGAATTAGGCCTCTCGTATTGGGATATGTTCGTGGGCAAGCGCGGAGGATGTATCGGCGAAGTTTGTATTCTTGCTTTATGTATTGGTATTGTGTATCTTTTTTGGCGCAGGATTATTTGGTGGCAAACACCGCTTACCTTTATTCTTACGGTCGGTGGATTAAGTTGGGCTTTGGGCGGCGCCTCGCCGTTTACCGGCGATTTCCTTTTTAGTATCCTTTCGGGCGGTTTAGTGCTCGGAGCATTTTTTATGGCAACTGATTATGTAACGACTCCGCTCTCAAAGGCAGGGCAGGTCATTTTTGGCATCGGGTGCGGCCTCATTACATTTGTGATACGCAAATATGGCGGATATCCCGAGGGCGTTTCGTATGCGATTCTTATGATGAATGCGGCAGTTCCCCTTATTGACCGATATATTAAACCAAGACGGTACGGTTCGCTATGAAACAGTGCATGAAAGAATTTAAAAAAGGCATTACGGTTGAGAATCCGACGTTTGTACTGGTACTCGGCCTTTGTCCGACGCTGGCGGTTTCAACCAGCGTCATCAACGGGGTTGGGATGGGGTGTTGCGCGACGTTTGTTTTGCTGGGATCAAACGTGATTATTTCGCTT
>CAZJJL010000111.1:1853-5807 GCA_964546325.1 uncultured Planctomycetales bacterium
TTATCGCGACGTTTGTCAGTATCGTTGAAATGATCATGAAAGCGTATTTTCCGGCATTGAATCAGGCCCTGGGGATCTTTGTTCCGCTTATTGCGACCAATTGTATTGTTTTAGGAAGGGCCGAAGCATTTGCCTGTAAAAACCCGCTGCGAGAATCAATTTTTGACGCGCTCGGGATGGGTGTTGGATTTACGCTAGCACTTGTTCTTATTGCGGCGATCCGCGAAGCGCTTGGGGCAGGGACTTTTATGGGGATGACTTTGTTCAAGGGATGGGAGCCGGCGACGATGATGATCTTAGCCCCCGGCGCGTTATTGACCATGGGGATGCTTATCGGGTTGGTTAATTACATACATATCCGTCGTAAGACACATAAGGAAATAACAAAGGTGGGTTGCCATGGATGCCGCTAAGTTCATTTCTATTATCATCTCGATGGTCTTTGTCAATAACTTCATCCTTTCAAAATTTCTTGGCCTTTGTCCGTTCATCGGCGTATCGAAAGAAATAAAGCCTGCGGCATTGATGGGGTTAGCGGTGACGTTCGTCACCACGTGTTCAAGCGTTATTACCTGGTTGATCTATTATTTTCTTTTGATCCCTTTTCAGCTGGAATATTTGCGTACGATTAGTTTCATTCTGGTGATCGCAAGTTTTGTGCAGCTTGTGGAAATGATCGTCCGTAAGAACCTTCCTGCGCTCTATCGCGCATTCGGGATATATTTGCCGCTTATTACCGTTAACTGCGCGGTATTAGGGGTCGCGGTGCTTAATTCAGAGACGTTTTTTGCGGCAGGAATAAGTCCGGCTGCCAGCTTTGCAATGAGTCTTACGCAGGGATTTTTTGCCGGTGTGGGATTCCTTTTGGCGATGATGCTTATGTCCGGCATTCGGCAGCGGCTTGAGTTAGCAACGCCTCCGCGGTGTTTGCAGGGGGTTCCGCTTGCATTCATCATCGCGGCGTTAATGAGCCTTGCGTTTATGGGATTCAGCGGGTTTAAACTATGAGCATTCTAACGGCAATATTGGTTTTGGCAGGGCTTGGAATTATTTTCGGTATCGGGCTTGCGTATGCCGCCCGGAAATTTTACGTCCGTACCGACCCGCGGGTTGAAAAAGTCTACGCTTGTTTGCCGGGGATCAATTGCGGCGCGTGCGGAAAGCCCGGATGTATGGGATTTGCGGAAGCGCTGATACGAGGGGAATGTACGGTTGAGGGGTGTTTGGTCAGCTCTGCGGACGCGAAAAAAGAGATCGCTTCTGTTTTAGGCGTTGTTGTTAAAGAACACGTCAAGCGCGTGTGCGTTCTTCACTGCCATGGAGGCAGTAAGCGGGTTAAAGATAAATATCACTATACCGGTATCCGCGACTGTGTAGCTGCCAATTTATATATGGCCGGCCCTAAGGAGTGTGTGTATGGGTGTATTGGTTTTGGCACCTGTTTGCGCGTGTGTCCTTTTGGGGCGATCTCTATGAGCGAAGATAATCTTCCCGTTATTGACGAAACAAAGTGTACTGCGTGCGCTCAATGTGTTGCGGTTTGTCCTAAAAAACTCTTGAGCATTATGCCGGTTACCAAAGTGTATGCGGTCCGGTGCCCGTCTTTGGATACAGGCGAGAAGGTAATGGACGCGTGTATCGTTGGCTGTATCGGCTGCGGTCTTTGTCAAAAAGCGTGCCCAACCGGCGCAATAAAGATCGTTGATAATCTGGCAGTCATCGATTATCATATGTGCGATAACCGCGGGGCATGTTTTAAGGCGTGTCCGCGTTCGAGTTTCGCAAAGAAAGAGGGCAAGACATGGGTATCAAAATAAAGAATATCATTATTTTTGCTTCGGGGAAGGGAAGCAATTTTTCCGCTCTTGCCGATGCCGTTAAACGGAAGGCTTTGCCTGTTCGGATAGCGCTTCTTATCTGTGATAATCCTGCAGCCGGTGTTCTTGAGCGGGCGCGTAAAGCAGGGGTTGCGGTTGCTCTTATTGAGCGAAACACGTTTGCGTCAAAAAAAGAATTCGAGGCAAAGATAATCGAGTGTGTTGATGCGGCGCACGCCGATCTCTTGGTTTTGGCGGGGTTTATGAGGCTGCTTTCCCCCGATTTTGTCAGGCGTTATCGAGGAATATCCATCCGTCTTTATTACCGGCTTTTAAGGGTACTCATGCTATTCATGATGCCTTTATCTATGGCGCAAAAGTAACGGGCGTGACGGTCCATTTTGTTGATGAAGAGCTCGATCATGGGCCGATCATTCTGCAAGGAAGTTTGGCTATCGATGCTCAGGATACGGAGGGCGCCCTTGAGAAAAAAATCCACGCGTTAGAACATGCGCTGTATCCTCAGGCGATAAAACTGTATTGCCAGGGAAAACTTTCGATACAGGGCCGTAAGGTGCGTATTAATCCTTAGGCCTTGCCCACATTGCTCCCCGGTTGAGCAGCAAGGTATCGTCCTTTAACTCATCGACAAATTCGATCGCGGTAAAGTCCTTAAAATCGTATGTCTGGATGCAGTAGGTCGCTATTTTCTTGCGGATCGATACAGGTTCGGGGGGATTTCCGATCTGTTTTATGGCGTATATGAACCGGAATGTCCCATCTTTGAATTGTCCCTCTGATTTCTGCACTTCAAAATACTTCCGCATATTTTCGTCCTGAAACGCTGCTCCGATACGCTGCGCGATTTGATCGGTCAGGAATTCGGCCATGGTGATATCGTAATATTTGACGTGCGCCCCGGTTTTATCGTTGACTGCTTCGGGCGCAAGCTTGAATTTTATGACGTACCGGCGGTTCGCCTCCGTCCAGGGAATGAATCCCGAATAGGATTTCTTAGTATCGAGAGCGCTGCCGATCATCGTATAGTCAATGCCCAGATTGATATCGGATGTTTGCAGTGCGTAGAATTCAGGGGTGTTATCCGAGCTGATAAGCACTCTGCCTATCGTCGTCAGGATATTACGCAGTTTATCGGAGAGCTCTTCGTCGAAAATCTTATCCTCTTTGACTCCGTAATCCTTGTGCAGGATCTTTTCGACGGGAGCATAGATCCAAAGCGTTGTTTGCGTCCGGCGCGTTGTGACGTTGAGGCCGTACTCTTCTTTGCAGATCTTCTTTACCAGGTACGGAATATCTTTTTCCTGGTATGTCGGTGGGATATCGGTTGAACAGCCTTGAAGCCAGACAGCAAAGAATACGCTAACTAAGAGGAGGACGGACTTTGCCGAATTCCTTGAAAATCGCCTCGATTTCATCATAATTAAGTTCTTCTTTCACCAGGAGTTCTTGTGCAAAGCGCTCAAATAACGGTGTTTCTTTGCGCAGAAGCTCTTCGACTTCTTTGAGACAGTCCTGCAGGATCTTCTGAACTTCCGTATTTAACTGGTCTTTTACCCGTTCAGAGAGGAAATCCGCAGGGTCTCCCCGGAATACCCCGAGGCTTGCGTGTTTTTGAGCCAGCAGTGAGTAGCTGCCGACTAAGCCGGATGCCCCCATACCCAGGTCCCAAACCATGCGATGCGCTTGGTTCATTGCCATGCGAAAATCCTGGTATACCCCCGAGGTCGTCGTATTATATTTGAGTTTTTCCGCGGCGTACGAGGCAAGGCTTACTTTGATGTCACCCAGTAAATTTTCGCGGGTATGGACTTTTGTCTCTTCGCGCGGATGAGGCATGACAAAACCAAGCGCGCCTCCTCGCTCATGGATCGTAGCCTTGAAAACATCAAGCTGAGGAGCGCAGAAATACATGGCAAGCGCATGCCCTGCTTCATGGTAGGCGATCTTTTCCTTTTCTTTCGGGGAAAAAACTACTTTATGTTTGATGCCGATCTCAATGCGATCATATGCTTCGGATATTTCCTGCATCCCGACGACTTCTTTTCTATTGCGGATGGCGATGAGCGCCGCTTCACGGACGAGGTTTGAGATATCCGCAGGAGAGCTCCCCACCGCA
>CAZJJL010000112.1:0-5804 GCA_964546325.1 uncultured Planctomycetales bacterium
CTTTAAGAGCCTTGTCAAACCCCTGTAAAACATCGTGCAGAAAAAATACCTGCCTTGTTATGCCGCCGTCAACATGCATTTCGTCGTACGGCTTATCATTGGCTTCTACGTTTAAATAAACCGGCGGGAAAGCGATCGGAATAGATGCCGATGCCAATATGACCTTACGAAATAGCTTCAAGGCTTTATCATCTCCTATAGATGCAATTTTCCCCATATCCCAGATAACAAGCCGTTGAGCATCCAGATTAGTAGTCCCGATGTAAAGCCTGCGGCCTTTGTTATACTCAACGGATATCTCTTCCATCAGTTCTGCGTCAAAATACTTCTCAATCAGGCGTTCCAACGGCCGAGTATTTGCAAAGGAATTAACAAACGGTATTCGTATCCGAACGACGTCTCTTGTCGAATATTTCGTATAAAACTCCTTTAACTTATAATCATGCTTACTTCCTAGAAAGGCGATCGGAGCGATAATAGCTCCCGTGCTTATCCCCGTTACCACTTTAAAAACCGGACGCGTTCCCGATTCACTCCAACCGCTCAATAAACCGGCTCCGTACGCGCCTTCAGCCGCCCCTCCTGAGATAGCAAGCATATATAAAGTCTGTTTGCTATTGAAATTAAAGAAAGAGTCTTCCCCCTTTTGTTCCAGCAATTCGACAAAATCTCTCTTGAAACAATCGCTCGGACTTCCGCTGAACGCCCTGATATCCTGCATACCGAAAACCCTTGCGCTGCTTAATAACTCCGGGGGGATAGCATGCCGTACGCTCGCACATCCGGAGATAAAGAAAACGATTATGCTGAATAAGCATAATCGTTTTTTTATTTTTAGCCGCCTATACATTAAAATCTTCCATAAATTCCAAAGAATTAACAAGTATTGAGATGCCTCTTTCCATTATTTTCTTATCCTCATCATTTAAACCATCAATAAGTGCCCTGAAAAACTGTTTTCTGTGTGTCTCTAATTTTTCCAAATAATGCTTTCCCTTATCGGTAAGCGCAATTGTAACCTTTCTACGATCTTTACCGTCTCGACTACGATCGACTAATTTATGTTCAACAAGTCGATCGACAAGATTTGTCGCAAATGCACCGCTAATAGAAAGCTCTTTTTTTATTCTGTTCATCTCACCCGGCTTGCCGCTACGCAAAAAAGATAATATTTGAAATTTAGAAGGACTAACTTTCTGAGATAAAAGATAACGCTTAGCATGGACGCGCAAACTCCGCATCAGCCTCTGGAGCAACCCGGACAACCTTAAATAATATGACCTTTCAGACACTAAACTCGCCTTTTTTAAGAATCACCAGACTTACAGCAACCACCTCGGAGTCATATAGCAGACCGCTATTTTGTTTAATTTCCTGCCGAACCTTATCCAGGCCCAATGCCGGTCTATACACTTGCGGCGAAACCATAGTGTCAATCACATCAGCAACCGCAATTATCCTTGTAGCGGGATTGATGTCCTTAGCGCGCAAACCGAAGGGATACCCAGAACCGTTTAACCTTTCGTGGTGCTGAAGCGTAACCTCCACAGCTATGGATTCAGGCCGTATGTCTTTCAAGAGATGATAACCGAACTCCGGATGCTTCCTCATTATCGCAAATTCATTGTCATCAAGAACGCCGCGCTTATTAAGGATCTCTTCCGGTATTTTAATCTTTCCAACATCGTGAACAGTTGCTGCAAAATGGATGTGCTTAATCCCCTCCTCGGAATAACCCATTCTTTGAGCAATAACGCACGCAAGCCGGGCTACCCGTCTCCCGTGAGTATAGACCGTTTCGTTATCGCTTAGCATCTTTACGATTGAAAACAATGAGTCGATATTTTTCATGCCCTTAGTGTTTCATAAACCTTCTCTCAAAACGTTCCAGATACCAGAAAACCACCGGGACCAGAATGAACGTAAATACGATCGAAGCAATCATGCCGCCGATCATCACTGCTCCCATGGACTGCTGGATCTTGCTCAAGCTCCATAATTGCGGCAGGACACCTAAAATGATGGCAAGCGAGGTCATAATAATCGCCCGGAATTTATCCGAAGCGCCATGCCAAAGCGCATCCTTGACCGCCAACCCCTCTTTCATCTTTACCAAGGTCTGATCCAAAAGCAAGATCGCATTATTCACCACCATACCTACCAGCATGACCATACCCATCATCGAAGCCACATTCATGCTCTGGTTGAGATAGAACAGCCCTAGAACCATTCCTGCGACAGAGGCAAGCACTGTCGTCATAACCGCCAAAGGATAAGCAATCAGCGAATTCATGATCGCGCACAATAACATAACCGTCAGAATGATCGCCAAAATAAACGCCCGGCCCAATTCGACATTCGTCTCTTCCATATATTCCGAATATCCCGAGTATTTATAACTATACCCTGCGGGAAACTTAAGCGTCTTGAACTGTTTATCCAACTTCTTGCTGACAATACCCATGGAACTCTTGCCCAGATAACCGTCAATGCGAATAATCCTGTTGCGGTCACGGCGCCAGATAGTCGGAACGGCCTTATCGATTTTCAGTTCTCCCAATTCGTTGATAGGGATCAGCCCTTTGCGCGAAAGAATGGATATTTCCTTGATATCGTCGAAATTCTGAGCATAGACATCATCCATCTCCACGTTAACCTTATATTCTTCGCCTTTCTCTTTGTAAATATTGGAATCCTCGCCATAAATGGAGTGCCGCATCACTGCTCCCACGCTAGCCGCGTTAAGCCCGAAGTCGTTAAGCTTTCTCTCGTTGGGAATTAAGCTCATCTGCTTCTTAGGGCTTTTATACGAAAGAACTACGCTTTGAAAATCGCCACTTTTATACATTACCTCTTTCATCTGCCGGGCCAAGTCCGCCATAACCGTGTAATCCGCTCCGTAAAGATCTATGGCTACATCGCCTTCAGACATTGAGCTCATACCCTGCCGTACGCAATACGCTTCTGCATCCGGAATCTTAGAGATAAAAACAATCAGATCGTCGATAATCTGCATATCGCTGCGTTTACGCTGAGTTGAAGGGGCCAGGTCCAAGGTAATCTTGGCGTTTTCCACACCGTTTTGTCCGATATTAGACAAGTAAGCGCTTTTCTCGGGTATCGTCTCCAAGTAAGCTTCGATACGCCTGACCGTCTCCTCGGTGCGTTCGATGGTCGAGCCTTGAGGCAGGGAAAAGTTGATAACAATCTTGTTCTCGTCAGACTTGGGATGGAAATCATTCTCCACATAGGGAAAAAGCAAGAACGAACCGATCAGCGCTAAACAACAAAAAACAATGGTCGAGCGCGGAAAGCGGAACATAAGCTCAAATATATGCTTATACTGCTTCTTAAGAAATTCCATGGAGCCATCCATAGAAGCAGGGATCATTTTTATCCTGTAGCCGATCATCTGCATCAGCCCGGATCGGGAAGTTTTTCCAGCTTTCTTAGGCTTAAGCATTGCCGCGCACAACATCGGAGTAAGCGAGAACGAAGCCAGTAATGAAAAACAGGTGGCATAAACCACTGTCAGGCCGAATGCTCTCATCATCAGTCCAACCATCCCGCCCATCATGGCGATCGGCATAAATACAACCAGATTGGTGCCGGTGGAGGCGATGATCGGGATAATAACTTCCTTAGTCCCGTCAATCGCCGCCTTTTCCGGATTGTCATGGCGACTCAAATGCACCATCACGTTCTCCAGGATCACCAAAGCGTTAGAAATAAGCGTCCCGATTACCGCAGCAATGGCAAGCAGGGTCATCATGTTAATGGAAAAACCCGACATCCACATTGGAAACAGCGTGGAAATAATCGAGGTGGGAATAATGACTGCGGAAATAAAAGACATATCCCAGCGACCCAAAAATAGCAACAACAGGATTATAGTCAGAACGATGCCTATAAATATGTTCCATTCAGTATCCAGGGTTTCATTGACGATAAAAGTCGTGGTGTCGGTGGCAATTTCCAAATGCATTCCCTGCGGCAACCCTTTCTGGAACTCCGCCAGCTTCTTGTGCATCTGCTGAGAGATGAACACCGCGTTACCGTCGGAAGCCTTATTGACGGAAAGGCCAACTACGGGTTTGCCCTTATAGCGGGCGATAGTAGAAATCTTCTTAAAACTATCCTCTACTACCGCAATGTCCTTTAAGCGAAACTCTCCGCCGTCGGATGAGACCATGCGAGTATCAGCGATCTCTTCTACGCTTGTGAATTCTCCGGTAAAACGTACGCTAAGAGCATCAAAACCGTTCTCGATATCTCCGGCAGGCACATTCTTATTGCGGGCCATGAGTGCCCCAACTACCTCACTGATACTGATATAATGCTGCTTCATAAGCATGGGATCCAAGCGGACATTGATCTGGCGCTTTTTGCCTCCGTATACGTCAACCTTGGCGACGCCGCGGATAGATGAGAATTTGGTCTTTAAAGTTTTGTCTGCATACTCATATAATTCGCGAAGATCATCGGAGTCACCGGTTAAAACTATATCTAGCACCGGCTCGATTAAAGGATCATATTTCTCGATTACCGGTTTTTCTATCGCATCCGGTAGGTCGTTAAGAATGGCCTCGACCTTATCTTTAACCTCTATAGACTTAACGTTGACGTCAGCGGAAAGCAGGAATTCTACGAAAATATACCCAAAACTATCATAGGACTGGCTTTTAAGTTTCTTGACCTCGGAAACCTCGGAAATAGCATCTTCAATCTTTTTGACTACTAGCGTCTCTACTTCAAGGGGGGTCGCCCCTGGATAAATCACGGAAACCGTGACAATCGGAAAATCGACCTTCGGAGTCTTCTCAATCATCAGGTTGGAATAACTGAATAGCCCCAAGACCACGAATACCAACACGAACATAACCGTGGTAACTTTATGTTTAACAAAATACTCTATCATTAAGTCTATTCCTCTTTATTTGTTTTCCCGGCGCTTATCACTCGTAGCCTGTCATTATCCTCAATCATGCTCTGTCCGCTGAAGATTACCTTATCTCCTGAACGCAGTCCTTCGGAGATTATCGCGCCGTAGCCGTTACGCAACTTAATAACCACTTTATGTTTCTTGGCGAAACCATCCTCATCCTTCCAAATAAAATATTCATCTCCGGCAATATCCAATACTTCATTGGGAACGGCTAATACGTTATGTAACGTCGTGGTATGAGCGGAAACCACAAATGCAGATCCCGGATCCCGAGGTTTATTGAACTCTACCTCTACCGGGAACATACCGGCGTCCATATCTAATTCCGCGCCTATGCTTTTTAATCGGGCACAAACAACAGATTTATTGGCCGGATCGTATATCTCTTGCCCTTCCTGAAACGCATTCTTTACTTCCCCTGTGACAAAACCGCGGGCAAAGCGTCCATCAATAATCCTGACCGTAAACTGGGCGTAGACGGGGATATCCTCAGCCTTAATCACCCGAACCTCAACCGGTTTTCCGGCCTTTTTCCATTCCTCATAGAAACTGACGATTTCCTTACCGCGTGCTGCCTTGACCGCATGGATACGTATTACGACAGAAGCTAAACTAACGATAATAATTATTAAATATACCGTCTCTCGTTTAAAGTTTTTCATATTCGTATTTTTCGGTTACTAATTTCTCAATTTTTGCCAGCGTTATATTTATATTGTAAAGCGTGGCTTCCTTATTGAGCCTTTGGTTAGTCAAAAGCAATTCCGCAGTGTTGAGATCGGTGATGCTGACTTGGCCGGAAGAAAACATCTCTTGCGTCTGCTTAAAGGCCTCTTCGGCAAGGCTTACTGCTTCGATA
>CAZJJL010000113.1:0-5773 GCA_964546325.1 uncultured Planctomycetales bacterium
GCCGAAATATCCTAGGCGCGATCCTAGTACTAAGGCGTATGTGGAAGAGGATAAAGCTCTCGAGAAGATCTCGGTGCCGGGTGTAGACGCTCAGACTATGAAACGCGTCATTCGTATGGTTGATATAAGCGAATACAAGCGTCGTCAGGCTCCTCCGGGGATCAAGATCACGCCCAAGGCCTTTGGACGCGACCGCCGGATGCCGATTACCAATAAATACAATAGATAGGGATCGTGCAGTATATACAACTGACTGATCATACGGAGATCTTTCTGCTTGCCATAAGCGGTTTATTGCTTATGCTGTGGTATCGCTTCTATCGCAAGCAATCTGTTCGTCTTGATAGCTTCCTTCATGCAGTATCTTCCCGCGTTGTCCAAAACGACCGAGTAGTTATCGGCATTTTTTTCCTCCTGGTTATTGTATCAAAAATCAGTTTTCTGACATTACCTTTGTTCTGGGATGAGCAGCTTTATTTTGAGCGGGTAACCAATGCTTTTGCGCACGGGATCGGCGGTTGGTTCCCGCGGGGTGTTCATTATCCGGGGATATTAGTGCCGGTATACTGGTTTTTTTCTAAGCTTATTCCGCACCAGCTTGTCGCTTTTCGGATGGTAACGCTTGTTTTTTCCGCGCTCTGCTTGGTCTTTACGTATAAAATCGGCACTTTTTATTTTGGGAAAAAAGCCGCTTTTGCTTCATCAATTCTTTTGCTTGTCTATCCGTTTTATTTTGCTCAGAGCGGGCTTTTTTTATATGATATTCCCGTTGCGGCAGTATGCGCCGGCATGTATTATTGCTATATTCGCGGCTGGATAGTGCGGGGCATGATCCTTGCGTGTTGCGTGTTGGCGATAAAGGCTACGGCAATCGTTTTTCTGGAAGCATTCTTTGTATTCATTGTGTTACGCATTATTTTCTCGCATGAAAAAGCAGAAAAGAGGGAGCAGCTGCGACTTTTATCTATTCCCGGGGTAGTTTTTCTGGCTTTGGGGTTGGGTTTTCTTGTCTGGCCGTATTTCAGGAATAATCTCCTCGGGGTGGTGGACTATTTTTTCGGCTGGAGGTCTGTTACGTGGCTTGATGGGGCCCGAAAACTTTATCATGTGTTCGGTATACACGGCGGGTATTTTCTTGCCGTTTCGATCCTTGTCGGCGGATTGTTGCGGAAGCAGGAAGTTTTGAGCGCTTCTTTCCGTGAACGGGTGAGTTTTCTTTTATTCCTGTTCCTTTTGTTGGCGGCATCCGTTCTGTCTTTTATCCTGTTGCCTAAGCCAAAGACACACCCCCTTTACCGGTATTTTTTATTTATCATGCCGTTTTATTTTTCATGCGGGGTCGGCTTTTTATTCCTGTTTTTAAGAAAACCGCTCGTGCGCGTTGCGGCGATGGTATTTTTATGCGGGGTGTTTATTTTTTCGGGGGCGTGGTATTCGAAACATTATGATAGCGAGCTTTCGTTGGATTATATGAGGCTTATTGATATACATAAACAAACGGCACGATATCTCTCGCATACGATGCCGCATGCCGTGATGTATTGCAGTTGGCCGATCAGAGAATATCTTTCTCATCCTGCATACGGCTATGTGCAGGCTCCGCTTGATGCCAGATATGTTTATCGTCACGATTCCCTCTTGCATAAGGATGCTGTTGTCGTGGTTATGGCGCATTGTTTGCATTATCAGGATGAACGCGATCTTGTCGCATTGGCCCGCCGTTCAGGCATGTCTGCGGTTGCCGGCTTTCGGTTAGGTGTTGCAGAGACGATAATTTACGCGTATGATATTCCTGCAGGAAATCACTGACTTTTTTATAGTTCTCGCCGATCCCTATATGGCCTTTGTTAAAGGAGTCACGCTGATCGTGTGTCTGTTGATGACGGTCTCCCTATCTGTACAGGCGTAGTATTATTCATGACAAAACTTTGTTTGATCTCATTATATGAAGATATAAGCTCGATTGGATTACGATATCTTGCTGCATATCTGCGCAAGGCCGGTATCGGGGTTACCATGGTTTTTATGCCTTCCACGCCGATCGCTTCACGGTATCGGGAGTTTTCTGATTCAAAGCAAGAGGTGTCTCTTTTGAAGGATTTGCTTGGGCAGATTTCCCCGGATGTTATCGGAATCGGTGTTATGACGAATTATTTCAAAAGAGCTGCGCATATAACAAGACAGATACAAAAGGATTGTAATGCTCCCGTTGTATTCGGAGGTATCCATGCAACGGTTTGCCCGGAGGAATGTTTGGAATATGCCGATATGGTTTGTATCGGTGAATCCGAGGAAACAATGCGTGAAGTCTGCGACTCAATAAAAAAACCGCATGAGCAAGCGATGATCAGGGGGCTTTGCTATAAGGAGAGAGGAAGGATTATTAAAAATGAGATAAGGCCTTTACGGGATAATCTTGATTCGCATCCTTTTCCCGCGTTTTCTACGGATGAGGATTACGTAATTATACGGGATCGTCTTGAACGCATGCATAGAGATCGAATTATTGCGATGCTGCCGCGGTATCCGTTTCCCGTAACTACGTACCGGATCATGACATCGAGAGGATGTCCGTTCTCTTGCACCTATTGTTCTAATAACGCCTTACGTAAGATCTATTCCGGCGCTGGCCCCTATGTCCGAGGCCGTTCTGTCGGGAATGTCATCGAGGAAATGAAAGAGGTTAAACATTCCCTGGGGATTAAGATGTTCCGTATTATGGATGATTCTTTTTTATGGCATTCAAAAGAGTGGTTGTCTGATTTTTCAAAGCAGTATAAGCGCTTTATTGATCTTCCGATAAGTTGTTTGTCAAATACTGCTAATCTCAGCGAAGAGAAGTTGAGGCTGTTGGTTGATAGCGGTTTAGAGCATATCCAATTAGGGGTGCAAAGCGGTAGCGATAGGGTTAATAGGGAGATCTATGGGAGGGATGTCCCTTCTGAGCGTACGCTTGCCATATGCGCCATGATAAAAGCTTTGCCTGTTCCTCTTAAGGTGACCCTGGATCTTATTTTTGATAGCCCTTTTGAGTCCGATGAAGATAGGATAGAGACCATACGATTCCTTGCTAAAGTTAATCGTATAGGAATATCGTATCATCTTGGGAAATTCAGCCTCCGTTTTTATCCGGGGACTGCATTATATGAAAAAGCTTTGCATGCGGGTTTTCTTAACTGTCATAATAAACAGGATTCGTATGAGCGGAGCTTTCAGTATGTCAAAAACACGTTTTTGAACAATGTATGTTGCGATGTTTGCACCTTTCGTCTTTCAGAGGCCGCGCTTGCATTCCTCTTGAAACATAAGTTTCTTTATATGAGTGTGCGGTTTCTGGTGCATATGCCCGCAGGATTGCTCGCATGTGTGGTGAGAACAGGGAAACGCTTTTTCTTGGATCGACGGGTTTCTACGGTGAAGAGAGTATGAAATATTCGATTATAGTGCCGGTGTATAATGCTCAGCGCACGCTCGATAATTGCTTGAAGGCGATCTTTGCGGCTGTTAATGATACCCATGAAGTTATTGTTGTTGATGATAAGAGCACCGATCGCTCCGGGGAGATCATCAAAAGGTACCCCTGTTTGTTGATTTCGTTAGATGCTCGGAGCCAAGCTGCGGGAGCCCGTAACGCCGGCAGCAAAAAAGCTCGCGGCCAAATCCTTATTTTTATCGATTCGGATGTTATCATTCACAAAGATACGTTAGGGGTAATTGAAGCCGGTTTTGAGAGGTATCCTGATATCGTCGCGATGACCGGAATGCTTACCCGATATTGTCCGCACCATGATTTTTTTAGCCAGTATAAAAATGCATATATGCGGTTTGTTCTAAAAGATATGCCGTTGTATGTTGATTTCTTGTACGGTTCTATCTGCGCGATACGCGCTGCAAACTACCTTTTATTCAATGAGTCTTTACAGCTGACCGATGATACCGAACTTGGGAGGAGATATGCGGGTTTATCCCATAAGGTGATGTTTAATCCTGCTCTGGAAGTAACGCATGACAAAAAGTATTCGTTTTACTCGCTTCTACGGAATGATTTTTTCGTGCCGTTTTGGTGGTCAAAAAGCTTTGTGCTTCATAGAGGTATGCGCGATGTTGTTATGAAAGGGAGATTTTCGCATGCGCGCCTCTGGCAACTGATCGGTATAGCTGTTATGGCATGCGTTGCGTTGCTGTGTTTTGGTATTTATATACCGACTCTGAGGACCATACAAGGCGCCCTGTTAGTTCTGTTTTTTTCTTTGCATGTCCGTTTTTTTAGATTTCTTTTACAAGAAAAAGGCGTATGGTTTTTGGCAAGGGCAGTGCCTTTTTCCTGTCTTGATGCTTTGGTGATGGCAGCCGGAGCGGGGGCAGGGATTGTCTATTTTACGTATCTGAGGGTATTCTTGAGAAAATGAAAAAACTGCTTTTAGTGGTAGGGGCAAGACCCAATTTCATGAAAATCGCCCCCTTGGTCAGGGCGTTTGCTAAAAGGAGAGGAATGATCTCGTATAAGATCGTTCATACCCAACAGCATAATGATTATCGCATGACCGATATCTTTATAAAACAGTTAATGATCCCGCAGCCCCATTATTTCCTGGGTGCCGCAGGTAAGACCGGTATTGCGCAAATGGCGCATTGTATGCTGCGCTTTGAACGCGTATGTTTACAGGAGCGTCCCGATTATGTTGTTGTGGTCGGAGATGTCAATTCAACGCTTGCTGCCGCAATTACCGCGAAGAGATTAGGGTTCAAGGTTGCGCATATTGAGGCCGGTTTGCGCAGTTATGATCCCGATATGCCCGAAGAGGTTAATCGCGTGGTGACTGATAGCGTTACCGATGTCTTTTTTGTAACGGAACGCTCGGCTCTCCGGAACTTGCTCTCTGAAGGGAAGGAAAGATCGGCTATTTCTTTGGTCGGCGATCTTATGATCGAGAATCTTTGTTATGGTTTAAAGAAAATCGATTCTATGGATAAGAGCGCTTTTGCTTCGTATGCTATCAGGAAGCGTTTTTTGGATTATGCCGTTCTTACACTGCATCGTTTTGCCAATGTCTACAAAAAGGATGAGCTTTGGTCTTGGCTGCGCCATATGCATGCTTTAGGAAGAGATATCCCTATCATCTTCCCGGCCCATCCGATGACTGCAAAACGCATAAAGGAATTTCGTATTTGCGTCAAAAATCTGATTATTCTTAAACCTCTGGGGTATTTTGATTTCTTGTATCTTATGCAAGGTGCCCGGTGTATTGTTACCGATAGCGGAGGGGTTCTCACCGAAGCGGCAATTTTAAGGAAACCGTGTTTTATCCTTCGGGATCGGGTTGAGAAAAAAGATGTTATGACAAAAAGCTCCTGCGTTATAATAGGCAGGGATGTGCAATCGCTGGCGGAACGAATAAGGAGGGCTTTTGAAACAAAAGCGAGGTTTGTTAAAAAACGCAATACCACGTTTGATGAACAAGCTTCTGAAAGGATAGCTCGGGTTTTTTGTCAGAAGTGATGCGCTGGGGGGCGCCTGGTGTATAGCAAGGCTGGGGGATATGAAAATCTGTTTTTTTGGGAACGCAAACTCTATTTTGATCCGTTCATGGGTTAGCGCTGTTGCTCGACGCGGGCATGAAGTTCACTTGTTTTCTTGCGAAGGGGCTCCGCACATAAACGGGGTTACGTTGCATGCATGTACGGTACCGCGTATTCCTTTGGCGCAGACGTTTTTTCGGGTTTTCCCTACGCTGCCGTGTTTATCGAGGGGAACGAAGCTTGTGCGTACCAT
>CAZJJL010000114.1:0-684 GCA_964546325.1 uncultured Planctomycetales bacterium
GGCACCGCAAAAACCAAAAGAATAGCGCGTAAATCCGATCGCGCCGGGCAAACCGAAATAAATAAAGCCTAAACCGACAAAAACGATCAAGGGAAGGTATATCCACAGACGTAATACCCTGCCGAATACGCGGGCATAATTACGCCTGCCGAATTCAACGAGCGCGGCAAAAGAAGCGAGAAGAAAAAGAACGCGGACTTTAACAAGGAATTGATCAGCTGGAAGGAAAATCTCAAGCAAATCTATCCATTCATTAATACCATGCAATCCCGCAAAAACAGCCAGCCAGAGCCAGCCGAGTTTTCTACGCTTATCGGAAGGTATCGTAAAACAAATGAACGATAAGAGGCAGAAAGAAAAACCATAGAGGAAATAAATATAGTCGAGCTGGAATGTAAGGAATTCAACCATAGAGGTTTACTTAATGGACAGCGACGTTAATTTCAAAAATGGGCAAGAGCATCGCGATAACAATGAACCCGACGATCGTTCCCATCACCAGGATCATTGCCGGCTCAAGAAGATTTGTCATGGTTTTTGTCGCTTCGTCGGTATCGCGCTCGTAGCTGGCGGCGATCTCAGAAAGGGCATCGGTCAGCTTCCCGGATTCTTCTCCGACAAGAAGAAGGTTGCTGACAAAAGGAGGGAAAATATGCGAATTTTTAAGACTGCGGCCAAAAGACC
>CAZJJL010000114.1:694-5762 GCA_964546325.1 uncultured Planctomycetales bacterium
AAAAGTCCCGCCCTGTTCCAGCTCTTTAAGACTATTACGGATCTGTTCTTTAATGACCTCATTGGAAACAACCGGTATCGCCACATCGATCGCCCGTAAAATAGTGATCCCGCTCTTCAAAAGCAGCTCCAAGGTGCGGCTAAAACGGGCTATTTCAGCTTTCAGGATAAAGGGACCGAACACCGGCAAACGAAGCACCAGCCCGCTTAAAACCCTGCGCGCCCGCTCAGATGACAAACGTCTCTGCACATACCAAACCACAACTATCAACGCTACCCACAACCACCATTGCTGCAAAAAATTACTCAGCGAAATAAGTATTCTCGTCGGTAAAGGCAGATCCTGCCCCAAGGTCCCGAATAAATTCATCAGCCTCGGCATAACGAATGTAAGCATGAAAATGATCGTACCTATGCCGACAACTGCCATTAATAACGGATATGCCAATGCCATGCGAAAACGCGAGAAAGCCTCTTCTTCTTTTGAACGATACTCAGAAATACGCAATAAAACCTCGGGGAGAACACCGCTATTTTCACCCGTCCGCACCATAGCGATGTACAAAGGATTGAATATTTTCGGATGCGCGGCCAAGGCAGCTGAGAACGTATTGCCTTCTTTAACGGTCTTATGGATCTGCTTCAGAATACCGGAAAAAACATGGCTTTCTGATTGCTCGGCAATAATATTCAAACTTCCCAATATCGGGACCCCTGCTTTCAGAAGACCGGCAAGTTGGCGGCTAAATAACGTAACATGCCGGGAGCGGACCCTTCCCTCTTTCTGAGCCGGTGTCACATAACGGTCTTGCACCGTCGGCTTTTCTGAAGACAGTAAAGAAAGCGGCAGATATCCGAGCTGGCTCCTCTTCTCGATAGCCTCTTTCGCCGACAAAGCTTCGACAGTTCCTTCGATGATCTCTTCGGGTCCTTTTTTCGCTTTATACGTAAAAATAGGCATAGGTTACCTTATGGTTGTTTTTCCGCACCCGGTGAACTTGTTTCAATATATTTTTCCACCCGAGCACGATCAGCACCGGTAATATCAAGAAACGCAACAGCGGCATTAAAAGCATCATCCTGGCTCGTAGCGTCGACACGAACAACTTTAGCCAGACATTCGATGGGATGCCCGCCGTCGATCCACTCAAGTTTTAACTCAACAAGCGAACCGGCAGAAGGTGCCTGACGGCAAACAAACGTCAACCCTCCCGCTGAAATATCGCTCGTTACGGTTTTAAACTCTCCTGCCGACTTCTTTGCCATCATGTCTGCGTGCGACTTAAATATGGTATACACAAGATTTGTCCGCAGTAAAATCCTCTGATAAACGCGGTTATTCGTACCGGAGGGATCCGTTTTTTTCTCTTGCTCCATAGCATGCACTTTCTGTGCCGCAGGCTCCGATGGAAAAGCAGGGACAATGAATTTCTCGTCTCCGGAAGATACCTCTTCCGAAGCGGAAACCTTCATGACTTCTTCCGGAGTAGTCACCCCTGCTAAAACTTTTAACCATCCATCCTGGCGCAACGTTTTCATGCCGCGAGTAACCGCAACACGTTTAATATGTTCCGAAACGCTCTTTTTGATAATAAGGTTACGGATATCCTCATCAACAAGAAGGATCTCGTAAATTGCGGTCCTGCCAAAATATCCCGTAAAATTACAATTATCACACCCCTTACCCTTAAAGACTTTCACCTCATCCATTGAGGCAAGTCCGAGATCCTGCGCAATAAGCCTGCGTAACTCCCGAGGAACATCCTTGTTCTCGTACTTGCAATGCGGACAGATCAGACGAATAAGCCGCTGAGCTATAAAAGCTTCAACACTAGACGCCAATAAATACGGCTCAACCCCGATATCAATAAGCCTGGAAATACCGGATGAAGCATCATTGGTATGAAGCGTTGAAAATACCAGATGACCGGTCAACGCAACTCGGATGGCGATCTCCGCCGTCTCAAAATCACGCACTTCACCGACCATGATAACATCCGGATCATGCCGCAAAATACTGCGTAATCCCCGGGCAAAATCAAGGCCGATCTCAGGCTGAACCTGGATCTGCGTTATCCCGGACATTTCATATTCAATAGGATCTTCAATCGTGATTATTTTACGGTCTTTGGTATTGATCCTGGAAAGACACGCATAGAGCGTCGTAGTTTTTCCGCTTCCCGTAGGCCCGGTAACAAAAATGATCCCATGTGGTTTTAAGATCAGGCGTTCAAAAAGCTGCATTTCTTTCTCTGAAAGTCCCAATTTCTCAAGGCTGAAAAGCATTTGAGCCGGTAAGATCCTGATAACCACACTTTCGCCGTACGGCGTAGGGATCGTTGAAATACGCAGATCAAGCACCTGATCTTGAACGCGCACCACGGCCCTGCCGTCTTGAGGCATACGACGCTCAACGATATTAAGATTCGACATGATCTTGATGCGGGAAATGATCGCGTTTAAAAAGCTCTTGATCTCCGCGGGAACATTGGCGTCATAGAGTATGCCGTCAATACGATACCGGAATGCCGCGCCGGAACGGTACGGTTCGATATGAATATCGGTCGCACGTTTACGGAACGCTTCCAAAATTATCTGGTTGACCAATTTTATGACCGAGGCATCCTCCGCGAGTTTCTCGATGTCCTCAGGCCGTTCCGTGGGTGTTTCAATACTGCTGCTGACACCCTCCAAAGATTGGTCGTGAAAGATCTTATTCAATGTCTCAGCGCCGAGGCCGTAATACCGCTTCATTGCCTCCGAAATCTCGCCGGAAGGAGCAAGCACCATATCCACGTCGAACCCAAGCTGCGTGCGGATCTCATCCTGGGTTTTGATCTCCAAAGGATACGCGACTGCAACGGTCAATATTCTGTCGGTAAGTTTAAGCGGAAAGAATTTATAGTAGGATGCTATTTTCAAAGGAACGGTATCAAGCACCCTTTTCTCGACATGCACATTACGAAGGTCAACGACACCGATCTTAAGCTTTTCGGATAACGCAGCCAAAATTTCCTTCTCCGCAAAGCCTTTTTTAAGAAGAATATGCAGCAAGCTTTCCCCTGTCGCATTCGACTCCTTCATCAAATGCTCCATATCGGCTTCAGCAACAAGCTTACGTGCAACAACAGCTTCCGATAAAATAGCGTCTTGTTTTCGCGGCATACGTATCTTCCCCGTTTATGAGAACATATCCGAAATGTTCCGGCGCATATGCTCTTGGTAACGCGCAATAACCTCGTCCATATCGCTGATCGAAGCAAGCACCAATTTCACCTTGAGGCCCCGCGACTGCTGTTCCGCTTTCTCGATCGCCCAGACATCAAGGGGATTCGTAATGGCAAACGTTACTGACCAGTCATCGCCGGATACCGGAAAACACTTATGGCCGACAATGAGGTCGGAATCAAAATCTTTAAGAAATTCCCAATCAATGAACCGATCTTTAAGCACAATAACCGGCAGATGGAACTGTTCCGATAATGCCCGCGTTAAATCACGCTCTTTTAAAGCGCCGCGCTTGATCAGAATAAGCCCTAAGAACTCTTTAGAGCGCACCTGCTCCTGAAGTGCTGCGTCAAGCTGTTCCTGCGAGATCAAATTCTTGGCCATAAGCAGTTCGCCAAGCTTTTTCTTTTGTTCAGGCGGCATTATTCAATAGCTCCGATCAGATAAAATTCGTCTTCGGACCGGGAATCGACTTTCCCTGATATGATCTTTTCGCATCCTTCCAATGTCTGCTCAATGGTCACATACGCGCCTTTTCGTCCGGTAAATGCTTCACCGACAAAAAACGGCTGTGTTAGGAAATTCTGCAATTTACGGGCACGCTCATAAATAATACGATCGGCACTGGAAAGCTCGTCGATACCGACGACCAGAACGATCCTGCGTAATTCTTCATACCTCTGAAAAACGCGGATAACATCCTGAGCGACATCAAAATGCCTCTTTCCGCAAATGTCAATGTCAAGGTTCGAAGAACTTGAAAGGAGCGGATCGATCGCCGGATAAAGCCCCAGCTGAATACGTTCGCGGGAAAGTACCAATACGGAATCAAGGAAACTGAAGATAGCAACAACCGCCGGATCGGTCAAATCGTCCGCAGGAACATAGACGGCCTCAATGGATGTGATGGAACCGCCGGTATCTTTCGTGGTCCTGATTCGCTCATGGAATTCGCTGACTTCCGACAGCAGGGTCGGCTGATACCCCGTTTCGGAAGGAACGCGGCCTAACAACGTGGATATTTCAGAACCGGCCTGCACGAAACGGAAAATGTTATCGCAGAACATAAGCACGTCTTGATTCTTCTTCTGAATAGATTCCGCCATGGTAATACCGGTCATCGCAACTCCATACCGGGCTCCGGGCGGTTCGTTCATCTGACCGAAAACCATCATCGTTTTCGGTAAAACCCCGTGATGCTTCAACTCATAATAAAGCTCGTTACCTTCACGAATACGCTCTCCGATACCGACAAAAACGCAGCTTCCTTGATAGCGGTTCACGATGTGCTGAATGATCTCAAGCGTTAAAACGCTCTTACCAAGACCGGCTCCTCCGAGAATGCCGGTTTTACTCCCCTTGACTAACGGAGCCAGAAGGTCGATGATTTTGATCCCGGTTTCCATAACCTCAAAGGTGCGTCGCTCATCTTTATTCCTGGAGACATGCAACAGGGTTCCCATATCCGCTTTCCTGATAGGAAGTTTCTCGACATGGGGAATCTCTCCCTGCTGATCGACAGGCTCACCGGCAATATTGATGATACGCCCGTACAACCCTTCCCCTGCGGGAATTTGGATAGAGGATCCGTAATAACTAACCTCTTCCTCGCGCCGAAGATTGATCGTGGAATTAATGGAGATACACCGGGCTATGTGTCCGGGCAAATGCTCTGCGATCTCAAGGTAGACCTTGCTTCCTTCAATCGTTTTCGTTAAAAGCATCGTGAAAATATTGGGGACGTCTTCGGCGCGCGCGAATTTCACATCAACAACCGGCCCCTGCACGGATACGATCTTACCCTTGGCGTGATGTTCTGTGTTCATAGATCTTCCCTTCTT
>CAZJJL010000115.1:0-5657 GCA_964546325.1 uncultured Planctomycetales bacterium
TTTTTGGATTTGATTTGCGGGGGCATGGACGTTCAGACGGGGAACGCGCTACCGTTCATAATTTCTCTGATTTTGTGCGGGATGCTCATGATGTAATTTTGTATGCTAACCGGGATGAGCGGGATAAGCCGCTGTTTGTTCTGGGACATCGCGTCGGAGGGGTTATCGCGTTGCTGTATGCTCTTACCTATGCTCCCTCGTATCTTACGGGGGTTATCGTAACTTCCCCTGCGTTAAAATTATACGCGTCCTTTTCTCCTTTAGCGGTTGCTTTTGCCCGCATTGCGGCTACTCTATTTCCCGGTTTAAAAGGGGATCCATTGAATCCGCGTTTTTTATCGCGTGACCCCGCGGTTGTTGCTGCGTACACCAGCGATCCGTTTTGCTATCGGGGAGGCTTACCTGCCGCCGCTGCTATCAAATTGGTTCGTTCGCAGAAAGAAGTAACCGCATCGCTGTCGAGGTTGAAAATACCGCTTCTTATTTTACATGGCACCGATGATAAGCTAGCGAGCATCGAAGGGAGCAGGCTTTTATATCAGCAGGCCGGTTCATCCGATAAAAGTATCCGCTACTACGAAGGTTTTTATCACGAGCTTCTGAATGAGCCGCATAAAGAGCGTGTGATCACAGATATCCTTACCTGGCTCGATGATCGGGCTAAAAGCGTTGCATAGTTATTTTGTTATGCTACAATATTTCGCAACGGACACATTATGATCAAACCAGATAATTCTACTCAGCGATACATGCGTAAACGCCGTAAAGAAGACCGGCGGATTGCCTATTTTTCCATGGAGGTCGGTCTCGACGCGAAAATCCCCACCTATAGCGGTGGTTTGGGTATTCTTGCCGGCGATACGATTAAATCATGCGCTGATCTGAATGTCCCCTTGGTAGCGGTGACTCTTTTATACCGCGACGGATATTTCGATCAGAAGCTCGATGCGCAAGGCCTTCAGACGGAACATCCCTGCCAGTGGCATCCCGATGCCCATATGACGCTTTTACCGGAGCGTATTACGGTAACCATTGAGAATAGAACGGTTGTCGTGCAGGCGTGGATGTATACGGTTAACGGCGCCGGAGGATATTTTGTCCCGGTTATTTTTCTTGATACGGATGTGGAGGGGAATGCGCCGTTTGATTGCAGTTTGACGCATCGGTTGTATGGCGATGACGACCGGTATCGTCTTGCCCAGGAGATCGTGCTTGGTATCGGCGGGGTACGCATGTTAAAGGAACTCGGGTTCGAGAGTATTGCCCGTTACCATATGAATGAAGGCCACGCAAGCCTTTTGACGCTTGAGTTGTTGCGTCAGATCAGGATCTCTGAAGAGGGGACTGATTGGGATGCCGAAGCTGTCAGGCGTATGTGCGTTTTTACCACGCATACACCTGTTCCGGCAGGCCACGATCAATTCTACTATGACCTGGTCCATCAGGTGCTCGGCGATTTTGTTCCGTTTGAGGTTTTACAAGAGCTCGCCGGTAAAGATAAATTGAATATGACGCTTTTAGCGCTTAATCTCAGCGATTATATTAACGGAGTCGCCAAGGAGCATGGCAAGGTTTCCCGTGAGATGTTCCCCGGATACCATATTGATTTCATTACCAACGGTGTTCATTCGTCAAGTTGGGTCTCGGAGAGTTTTAAGAAACTTTTTGATAAATATATCCCCGGTTGGATCAATGATAACTTTACGCTGCGGTATGCCTTAAGTATCCCGAAAGATGAGATATGGCAGGCCCATCAAACCGGTAAAAGCGCGTTGATACGTCACTTGGTTGATACAAAAGGGGTAACGTTTGAGCAGGATGTTCTGACGATCGGATTCGCGCGCCGCGCGACCGCGTATAAACGTGCGGACCTTTTGTTCTACGATATTAACCGTCTGCGTTCGATATGCGCTTCTGCCGGGAAGGTGCAATTTGTGTTCGCCGGAAAGGCCCATCCGAAAGACTGGAACGGCAAGGAGCTTATCAAAAGGATCCATGCGGTTTCAGGGCAGTTGGGCGATAGCGTTAAAATCGTCTATTTGGAGAATTACGACGCGCATTTGGCGAAAATGCTTATTTCAGGCGTTGATGTCTGGCTTAACACGCCTCGGCGCCCGCAAGAGGCCAGCGGTACGTCGGGCATGAAGGCAGCGCATAATGGCATTCCTTCGTTGAGCATTCTTGACGGATGGTGGATAGAAGGGTGCATTGAGAATTTGACCGGATGGTCTATCGGGAGCATTCCCGAAGTCAGTTCCAGCGATGAAAAAGACGCTGTGAGCCTCTATGATAAATTGGAAAAAGCGGTGATCCCGGCGTATTATCATAACCGCGATCATTGGATCGATATTATGCGCAATTGTATTGCCATTAACGCTTCGTTTTTTAATACTCACCGTATGGTTCAACAGTATGTGTTGAACGCCTATTCTTATTAAATCGTAAACCGGAGTACTCTGCCATGGAAGGCGCAAAAAACAAATCTCTCAAGAATCTTGAAGAGCGTATGCAGCAGTTGGATGAGCATTCATTGCGCTATCAGATCCTTGAGAATACAAAGAATTTCAAATCCTCTTGGATAGACCTTGGACGCGCGCTGTATACGGTGTATAAAGATAAACTGTACAAGGAATGGGGATACACGACGTTCGATGTGTATACCGCAAAAGAGATCGGCATACGAAAACAGACTGCTATGAAGTTGTTGCGGTCATATTATTTCCTGGAAAAGGAAGAACCTGCGCTTTTGAGCAAAGAGTATGCCGAGTCTGCCGAGGCGGCAAAATTACCGACATACGAAGCCGTTGATGTTTTGCGCACGGCAAAAGCCAAGAAAGTGCTTGATCAGAATGATTATAACACGCTCAAAAAGGACCTTTTTGAGAAAGGCAAAGACGCTTCGGCGGTCAAGAAAGATGTAACGGCGCTTATCCGGCAGCGTCAGGAGCTTGAGCCCGAAGAGGTGCATGAGAAGAAACGGTTTGCGTTGGTGCGCCGATTAGTTGGCGTTGTGAAATCACTGCGGCTAGAGGCAGAGGAGGCGAAATTGCTTCCTGCTCCGTTATTGAAGGAAGTGGAGACTCTTTTGAGAAAATTAGAAGCCGAGTTGGGATAAAGGAGCTTTGTATGAGCGATATTTATTTGACGAAGGAAGGGTATGAGAAACTCGCGCAGGAGTTGGATTATTTAAAGACCACGAAACGCAGGCAGATTTCGAAAGCGATCGGGGAAGCCCGCGCGCACGGCGATATTTCCGAAAACGCCGAATATGACGCGGCCAAGGATGCCCAGGGCATGAATGAAAAACAGATCGCCGAGTTGGAGGAAAAACTTGCGCACGCGCGCATCCTTGATGATTCCATTCCGCATGATGAAATATTGATCGGCGCAACCGTGCAGTTAAAAGATCTTGATACCGATGAGGAGATGGCCTATACCTTAGTTGCCGAATTGGAAGCGGATTATGAGCAAAATAAGATTTCTGTAACGTCTCCTATCGGTACCGCGCTTCTGCATCATAAGGAAGGCGATGAGGTTTCTATCACCGTTCCCGCCGGTTTATTGCGGTACAAGGTGTTAAAAATATCGCGGTAGTAGCAAATTTTCTGGTTTTGATCATTATCCTGATGAACCCTGTGAAGTGCCGGAATGTATGTGCCGATATGCTTTCCTTAAGAGGATATTGCCGATGAAAATTTCCTTTCAGATCGCAGGTGTGCTGGTGTGTAGTGTTTTTCTTTCTTGTGCTCAGGCGCAGGAGAATCAGACTTCTCAAAATAATGAGACGCTTCTTTCTGTTGCGCAGGTGCGTGAGGGGATTGACAGCGGGATCGTCGAGCAGCCGCCCGGCGTGCGTCAGACAGCTGAAACGTTTGTGCGGTATCTTCCTACGCGGTCTTTAAAAGCGCAGGAAGGGAAAATTTCCGTCTTTCAGTCGGAGTTTGAATATAGCTATGAATTCAAGGCATTTGGTAAAATGCCGCTTGTAATCTCATATGCGAATGAATACATTGCTCTCGAAGAGAGCGGCCTTAAGGCGAATTCGTTACCGGCACAATTAAACGGCCAGAGTTTAGGCGTTGAGGCAACGCTGCCTTTTTTTAATGTCGAAAAAACATATCTACGCCTGCGTGTTATGCCATCCATGAATACCGATGATTGGGATATGCATTCATCGGCATTTCGTATCCCCGTACATATGTATGCGATCCATCAGCCGAATGAGCGTTTGACGCTTATCGGAGGGGTCGCAGTCTACGCGGACTCCGAGGATAGGGTTTTCCCGATCCTGGGCGTCATATATAAACCCAATGATTCCTGGGCTTTTAATATCGTCGCTCCCCGTCCGAATATCCAATATAAGGTCAATGATACGGTCACCGTGTTCGCTGAGGTGGGATTTGCCGATAAAGAGTTCGAAGTAAAGAAAGACTCTGTAGACGGACAGATCCTGAGGTTCCGCCAGAACCATTGCGGCGGCGGTATACGCTATTCGTTGAATAAGCATGTTCAGGTTTTATTGTCTTCAGGGTATGCTTTTAAACGGTATCTTAAGTATGGGGATAGCCGCGGAAAATTCAACTTGAAGAATGATATGTATACGGAATGTCGCCTCGAAGTGGAGCTCTAACCATGGCAAAAATACTGGTTGTATACTATTCTCGCACGGGTTTTACGCGCACGGTCGGCCAGGCGATAGCGCACGCGTTAGGCGCTGATAGCGAAGAGATCATTGATTTGGCGGATAGAAAAGGGGTTCGAGGATTTTTTTCTGCCGGCAAAGAAGCGTATGCAAAGGTCCCTGCCCGTATTATGGCTGCTCAAAAAGACCCCGCGTGTTATGATTTGGTGATTATAGGGACTCCGGTATGGGCTTTTACTATGGCGTGCGCGCCGAGGGCGTATATTGAAACGTACAAGAAAAAAATAACATCGGCTGCTTTCTTTTGTACGACGGGAGGGGCTGCCGGAGAAAAAACATTGCGTCAGATGGAAGAACTTTCCGGCGTGCGTTCGCGGGCGGGGCTTGTTCTTACAAGTAAAGAGATCGTAAAAGGTGATTGGCAGGGGAAAATCGATGTTTTCGTGAAAGCGCTTCGTTCGTCATGAAGAAACTTTTGATTTTAATGAGTGTTGTTTTTGCCGCGATAGCTTTTGCGCAGCCTGGAGGAAAGAGAATGCATGTCTCCAGTCCGGCTTTTACTCCAAACGGGATCATCCCCGTTATCTTTACCTGCGAAGGGGAAGATATCAATCCAGCGTTGCATATCGAAAATATTCCTGCGGCTGCGAAAGAACTGGCATTAGTAGTGACGGACCCTGATGCGCCCGGAGGAGTTTTTACGCACTGGGTTGTTTATAATATCCCGGTCACGGAAACGATCGCTGAAAATAGTGTTCCGGGTAAACAGGGGCTTAACGATTTTGGAAAGTTTGATTACGGCGGTCCGTGTCCTCCTCGAGGGGCCCATCGGTATATTTTTACCGTGTATGCGCTTGATGCCTCAATTTCTCTCCCAGAAGGTGTGCATAAGAAAAAGCTGGAAACTGCCATGAAAGGGCATAGTCTTGCGCAAGAAGAACTCGGCGGCTATGATCAGCGTAAGCCGCAATAAAGGGTATTGACTTTATTCTTGTAAAGGAGTAGGATTATTAAA
>CAZJJL010000116.1:0-5654 GCA_964546325.1 uncultured Planctomycetales bacterium
TGCATACGGAGCAAGATACTGCTGCGACGCCGAAGCACGGCTCGAAGCGCTGACAATCGTCGTATACTCCATGGCGCCATACCGCTCGAGCGTTTCATTGACCGCAACGATATTGGAAACTTTCTGCCCGATGGCAACATAGACGCAATAAACCCCTTTACCCTTCTGATTGATGATCGCGTCAAGAGCAAGCGCGGTCTTTCCGGTTTGGCGGTCACCGATAATAAGCTCTCTCTGCCCGCGGCCGATAGGGATCATGGAATCGATCGCTTTAATACCCGTCTGTAAAGGCTCAAAAACAGGCTGACGTTGGACGACATTAGGCGCTCCGATCTCAAGCGGACGAAAACGATCCGTAACAATCGCACCTTTTCCGTCGATAGGCTTACCCTGCGCATTAATAACACGGCCTAACAACGCCTCTCCCACGGGTACCTGTGCCATCTTGCCGGTGCGCTTGACGATATCGCCTTCCTTAATATTACGATCGGGATTATCCGGCCCAAAGATAGCGGCGCCAACGCTGTCTTCTTCCAAATTTAAAACCATACCCAAAACATCATTGGGAAATTCAACGATCTCCCCGAGCATAGCATCATCGAGCCCGTAAATACGGGCAATCGCATCCCCCACCTGGATGACGTTGCCGACAGACTCGGTTTTAAGACGCGCCTGGTACTTCTCTAATTCCTTTTTGATGATCGACGTAATCTCTTCCGGATGTATTTCCATTTACCCCACCTGCGCCATGCGCAATTTTTCTTTGAGCTCATCAAGCCTGCGCTTGACGGAACCATCGATAATGCTATTCCCCACGCGTATCTGAATGCCTCCCAGTAAAGCAGGATCAAGCTCCAGATACATCGTAAGCTTACTTTTAAATTTATTCTCCATTTTTGTTTTTATCATTCCCAACAGGTCAAGATCCAAAGGATACGCGCTCGTTAAGACCGCTTCAAGAGTCTTGCCATGCCCGTAGTTAACGCGCACATAATCGCAAATGTCCAAGATATATTTAATACGGTTTTTCTCGATAAGAAGCCGGATAAAATCAACGGTCTCATCGGAAAAACGCTCTTTCATGATCTTTGCGAGCGTAACGCATTTATCGGAACACCCGATCTCAGGATTATAGAGAAACGTCTTGAAATCAGGGTTACCGGCTAAGACTATCTTAAGGTTCTTAAGCTCATCGATAGCCAATGCCAACCCAATCGTTTCTCTCGACCGGGCCAAAAATGCCTCCGCGTATCGTCTCGTTAAAACCTTATTGCGTATCATGCGATCGTATCAACCTTATCAAGAAAATCCTTAATTATCTTGCGATCTTGCGCTTCGGTAACCTTTTCCTGAATAACCGCCGAAGTTGCCTCAATGGTCAAATCAACGATCTTTGCCTTCAGCTCATCTTTTGCCTTGGTCAGCTCATAGGTGATATCATTACGAGCCTGCTCAAGAATACGCTGTCCTTCCCTCTGCGCGTCTTTTTTTATGCCATCGGCAAGCTTCTTGCCATCCTCAACAGCTTCCTGAATGCGTTTACGGGCTTCTTTCTCGGCGCTTGAAAGCTTTTCGTCATACTCTTGTTTCAGTTTCTCCATATCAGCGCGCATCTCTTCAGCTTTCCTGAATTCGGCGCCAATGCGGGCCTTACGCTCATCAAGCACGTTCAAAAGCCTACGCCAAAGAAAATGACGCAGCAAAAAAAACACCGCTAAAAAACAAAGCATCTGCGCAATAATTTCCTGAGGATTCAATAATTTCAGCAAATCCATACAATACCTCTCTTATACCTTACCGATATACACAAACGCAAAAACAAGCGCGTAAATGGTAATGGCTTCAATAAATGCGCAACCGATAACCATGTTCGTAACGATCTTGTTTGTCGCTTCAGGCTGCCTGCCGATTGCCTCAAGCGCCCTACCAACGGCAATACCCAATCCTAACCCTGATCCAAGGCCCGCCAGGCCAAGGCCTAAGGGAAGGCCTAACGCTAATGCTGCATGATAATCCATCTCATCCTCCTCGTATGTTTAATAAGATCTTCCGGACTAAAACCTCCCCTGAAAAATTCACACAACGTATTCCAAGACTCAGAAACCAAGGAACTCACCTTGCTCCACAAGCTGCTTTTACGCGATGTTCATCCTCATGGGGTAAAACTAACGCAAAATAAACCGTGGATAAAAGCATAAATACCGCTGCCTGCACCACCGCCGCTAAAAGCGCCATCAAAAAATTAAAGAATAAAAGAGGGAAACCTGCCAGGCCAAATCCGGACATAACCGCAAGCAACAACTCATCTCCCCAAATATTGCCTCTTAAACGCATCGATAAACTGATAGGCCTGATCAACTCAGTTATCACATGCAGACAGAACATAAAAATCGGCATGATCAACGTTACTGCCATGGCGCCGCGAGGATTTCCCGCCAAATGATCAAGATACCCTAAAAAACCTAACTCCTTTACCGCAGTGTACTGCACATAAAAGAAAACACAAAGCGATAACGCAAAAGTTGTCGAAAGACTGGCGGTTGCCGACTTAAAGAACGGAATAAGCCCCATAAGATTCATGCCAAGGATATAGATAAAGAGTGTCCCGACAAACGGCAGGTAATGCCTCCCTCGAGGCCCCAACACACCGCTCACCAAATCATCCATGACCTCAACGATAATTTCAAAAGCACCCTGCAATCTCCCGGGGATAAGCCGTCGTTTGCGCGTCGCAGCATATGCTAAAACGGAAAGAACGATCCCCGCGATCAAAGCGCATACAACGTATTCCCAGGCATAGATGCGCTCAAAAAAAGGATTTTGATGAAAAATCTCTTTCAGAAGAGCTATAATATCCGGTAATTCCGGTTGCCCTACGACTTGTTCAGACATGCGTATAATATCCCTACTCCAAAAATAACAAAGGTAAACCCGGCCAAAAGACTCACGATCGGGAATGTCTTGGTAAAGAGCAAGTAAAACCCGATCCCGTATAAAACCGGGAATTTTATCAAAATAAATATGAGCGATCTCTCAGGGGTTTGTTGCACTAACAGCGAATGCAACAATCCGAACACCAAAACAAGGTTCAAGATCCCCCAACAGGAACCTGCAATAAAACCAAAACCGAACATTCTGCTTTGAACGGTAACAATGCCAGCGCCGATCAAAAAAGAAAGCCCTGCGATTACCGCAAACGCTCTCTGTAACCCTTTATCCATGAATTACGGTTCCATTTTCTTGCATAATCGAATGATCCTGATTATCTCTATTATACTACCGAAAAAACCAAACGCAACCAAGACCAACACGGTATAGCCAGCCCAATGGAATTTTTTAACAAGGATGTCCCCTGCGATAAAACCGACCAACGGTCCTGTCGCCATGATCAGCGGGATGTAGGTCAAGATCCCCGCCAGTTTTATGAGAGTATAGATCTCTTTTTTTTCCATGTTAAAAAAAAGCGCACCTTATTCATGAAAGAACAAAGGACGCCATTATCCCGTAAAAAATAAAACGTTCGCTTCTATATACCAGCGAACGTCATTGCGCAATTTACATCATTGTAAAGGTACTTTTAGTATACTCTTGCCGGCCGTATTGTCAAGGACTTTATCGCGTGCTACTTTTAACATCATGCGCCAAAATAATGGCATCGGCTACTTCACGCATTGACTTACGGCTATCCATACTCTGTTTTTGAATGAGCCGAAACGCTTCCGAAGATGATATTCTAGCGTCCTGCGACAAAATATCCTTCGCACGCTCAACGAGCTTACGCGTAGTCAATGCTTCTTCTGCCGAACGAGCTCGAATATCAAGCTCCGCATTTTCGATAGCAACAGCAGCCTGATTGGCAAGCGCCGTGAGAACCCCCAATTCATGCTGCGAAAAAACATGTTTCTTTGATGTGTAACAATTCAATACCCCGATGACCTGCGCTTTTACCGCAAGCGGAACACTCGCCAGAGAATACAAGCCTTCTTTTACGGCTATATCTTTATTCAAATACCGGGGATCCTCTTTAACATCTAAAACACAGATGATCTTATTCTCCTTTGCAACAAGCCCGGCAATCCCATGCCCAAGCTTAATATTCGGTTTTTTATTATACGCCTCGGATATCGATTGCGTCGCCCTGACCACCAACTCTTTCTTCTCCGGGTCAAGGATCATTAAAGATGAGATCTTTGAATTAGTGACCTCAGCGGTAACCTGCACGATCAGGCGCAACAACTCATCCATATACAAACCTGACGTAATAAGATTTGCGACCTTAGAGAGTGCTTCTATATGTTTAATATATATCTGATAATGCTCTTTTTTCTTAACGGTCATTTTTTAAGCGATTTCAGGAAGATTTCTATCCGAGATATCGCCTCCTTTAGATTTTCAAGACTTGATGCATACGACATGCGAACAAACCCTTCACCCGAAACACCAAACGCCGTTCCCGGCACAACCGCGACTTTCTGTTCTTTTAAAAGCTTTTGTGAGAACATCATACTGGATAATCCCGTCTTTCGTATCGAAGGGAACGCGTAAAATGCCCCTTCAGGCATAAAGCACGGCAAGCCTATCTCATTAAGCCTTCCTACAATGAATTCCCGGCGACGACGATATTCGCGTTTCATATCCTCCACTGACCTGCGCCCAGAAACAAGTGCCTCGCACGCAGCCATCTGGGAGGTGATCGAAACGCACATGATCGTATATTGATGTATCTTAGTCATCGCCGCAATAATTTCGCGCGGACCGCAGGCAAAACCGATACGCCATCCGGTCATCGCATAACTCTTGGAAAAACCGTCCAAATAGATCGTGTGTTCCCGGGCACCCGGCAACGACGCGAAATACGTGTGATCGAAATCATACGTTAAATCCGCGTATGTTTCGTCAGAAATGCAAAGAAGTCCGTGTTTTTTAATGACCGCGTGCAACGCAATCAATTCTTTCCGGGTATATGCAACTCCCGTCGGATTTGAAGGATAATTCAAAATGATCGCCTTGGTCTTATGGTCAATTGCCCGCGCCAGAACCTGCGGCGTAAGCCTGCAGCGGTCTTTACTCGTATCGACAATGACCGGAACCCCTCCCGCAAGCTCCACGATCGGAGCGTAAGAAACATAACAAGGCGTAGGGATTATGACCTTATCCCCGGGGCTCATGATCGCGCGAACAGCAAGATCAAGGCCTTCGGATACTCCCACGGTTATAAGCATTTCTTCGTCAGGACAATACTCCAAGCCATGCTGTTTCTTCAGAAATTGATTAAGGCTCAGACGTAACTTATAAAGGCCCTTATTGGAAGTATACGACGTGAATCCCTGCTCCAAAGAATAGATCCCCGCCTCCCTGATCTGCCAAGGAGTCACAAAATCAGGTTCTCCAACACCCAAAGAGATTACATCCTTCATCCCGAGCACCAGATCAAAAAACGCCCGGATACCCGACGGCTGCATCTCTTCTACTTTTTTTGAAATGAAATTCTTTGTCATATTCTTCAACTCAAACGAAACGTCAGTTCTCGGCTTACGCTCACCGATAACCGTAAACCGCTAACCGCATTAATACGATATTGCTATCCTCTTATTCTCTTCCCGATGCTTCAAAATAACACCGTCTTCTTTATACTTTTTAAGCAGAAAATGCGT
>CAZJJL010000117.1:0-2982 GCA_964546325.1 uncultured Planctomycetales bacterium
AAGGACTTTAGGTATCTCTTTAGGGATTATTTGGAAAGCTATGATGTTGTTGAAGCCTCCAGCGGTGATGAGGCATTACGTATCCTCAAAAAAGCCCACGAGATCGATTTAGTCATTTTGGATGTTGTTATGCCGGGTATAAGCGGCACTGATGTTTTAAAAGAGATAAAGAAAACAAGCCCTGATCTCAGTGTGATCATCCTGACGGCGTATGGCTCAAAGGATATGGCGGTTGAGGCATTGCGTAGCCATGCGGATGATTTTATCGAGAAGGGCAAAGATATGGATACGGCTAAGGACATTATTGATGCTGTTTTGGAAAGAAAGAGAAACGTAGCCGGTTTAGGGCTCAGTAATGTTAAGAACAAGATCGAAAAAGTTAAGCGTTTTATTGAGCGGAATTGTTTTAAGAAAATCACTTTGATCGACGCGGCGGAATCCGTTTGTTTGAGCCCTAAGTATTTGAGTCGTCTTTTTAAGCAATCGGTTAAGATGGGTTTTAGTGATTATAAGCTTAAAGTTAAGATCTCCAAAGCAAAGCAACTTTTATTGAAGGCCGGCTATAATATTAATCAGCTCGCAGAAAAGCTGGGGTATCAGAATGCCGAGTCTTTTATCAGGCAATTCAAGCGTTTTACCGGCATGACTCCTACCGCATTCCGTAAAAAAAACAAAAGATAAAGAAAGCTTTTTTGAAGAATACTCGCGACGAGAAGGGGGTTTTTTTGTGTCGCGAATAGTAGAAAAAAGTCAACAAAAAGCAGAAACCGCCTCTTTACTTTTTTGAAGACTCAAGTAATATTAATAAAGTAAAAGTATTTGAAGTATCACTCGTTGCAAAGTGAGGTGGTTATGTTTAACGAAAAGGTTATGATCGTAGATGCAAATCAGCGTTTTTTAAACGAACTCGAAGAGATCCTTGTTTTGAGCGGTTATTATGTAACCCCGTTTATCAATCCCGATGTGCTTTTTAATTCGCTTCTTTTTGTGAAACCGGACATTATTCTTTTGGATATTCCTTCCCAATACCAGGAGATCACCCGCGGGATGCTTTCCATTAAAGAGAATGCGGTTATGGCAAGTATACCTGTTATTGGCATGTTGGATCATGTTCCTGATAGAATAGAGTTGAGTAAATTAAAGTATTGCGGTATTGAGGAATATATAAAGAAACCGTTCCGTCCTCTTGATATTATTGCGCGCATAGAACAAGCATTGTCACAGCGGCAGCAATATACGCGGCTTAGCGTTTAAGGAGTTTTTGATGGTTAAGGTCCGTTGTCAGTCCTGCGGTTCGATAGGATATACTGCTTCTCCTCGGTTTCAATCCTGTGAATGCGGGGGGCAATTTCAGGTCGTTGTCGATGAAGCGCGTGATCAGTCACATCAGCAAGATCTGTCTGCGGGTGTTTTTCAAGCACAACAGCCGCGCAGGTAACCCTATGCCGCGATTCCCTTCCCGAAGGATCTTGACTTTCATTCCCTCGTGCTATAAGATATGATTGATTGGTTCATCCGAGTTCGTTAGCAATTCTTCGGTCAGAAGAATTGCTTTTTTGCTTCGAGATACTCTTATGAAGATAAAAACCATTTCCGTTTTTCTTATTGAAGACAATCCCGCTGAAGCTCGTTTAGTCGAAGAGTTTCTGAAACAATCTTTGACACAGCGATTTGAGCTTGTTCGCTTTGAGAGCCTTTTTCCTGCCATTGAGCAAGTTCAAAAATTGGAGCCCGATGTTATTCTTCTGGATTTAGGTTTGGGGGACACCCAGGGGATTGAAACACTGCGAAAAGCGGTAAAAAAGGTCCCGCATATCCCCATCGTTGTTCTTACGATGCTTACCGATGAAGCAATTAGTTTGCAGGCGCTCCAGGAAGGGGCGCAGGATTATTTAATTAAGGCACAGCTATCGGCGCCGCTTTTGACCCGTTCTCTTGTGTATGCAATAGAGCGCAAACAGGCTCAGATGAGACTGCAAGATAGTGAAGAGCGTTTTAAAAATCTTGTTGAGCGTTTAAGCGACGCTTTGTTCCTCTTTGATGAAAAAGGGAGGATCATTGAGGTCAATCATGAAACATGCGTGAGCCTTGGATACAGCCGCGAAGAACTTTTAAGGCTGACCGTCGAAAAAGTCGAGACGTATTATGATTATAAGAACTTACCTCCGTTATGGGATTTGGTAGCGTTAAAACCCATGACTATACCCGGGATGCACCGGAGAAAGGACGGCACTACTTTTCCGGTTGAGTTAAAGATTTGTCGGTTTATGTATCAGGGGCAAAAGCTCATCCTTTCACAGGCTCGGGATGTGTCAGGCAGGAAAAGGGTCGAACATGCTCTTCTTGAAAGCGAAGAGAAGTTTCGAAGTATCGCAGAGCTGTCTTTGAACCTGATTTTCATTATTAAAGGCGGGCAATTTGTTTATGTAAATAAACAATTCGAAGAAAGCCTGGGGTATGCCAAAGAAGAGATCCTTATGCCCGCGTTTAATTTCTTTTCTATCGTTGCGCCGGAGTCGCGAAAACTTTTAGAAGAAAATCATGATAAACATTTGAAAGGCAAGACCGCTGTTACGGTTGAACATGTTTTGATGCATAAGTCGGGTAAACGGATGGATGCGATTGTTTCCACTCGATTGATGCAGTATGAAGGTTCGCAGGCGATTTGCGGGGTTATTACCGATATAACAGAGCGTAAGCGGATTGAAGATGCCCTAAAGAAATCAGAATTTAAATTGCGCGTGCTTATCGAGAATGATCCCGAAGCGGTATTTTTGCGTGATCTTAAAGGGGCATATGTTCTTCTTAATAAAAGAGCCCATGAGCTTTTGGCTGCAGGCGCCGCTTCCGGGAAGGTCCCTTTAGAACTTTCTCAAGGGCTTTCAAAATCTGACAGAAAGATCATGCGGTTGAGGAAGCGTTTGACCATCCAGGAGGCATTATCTCAGTATGGCGAAGATACTTTCCTTGAGATTTCGAAAT
>CAZJJL010000117.1:2992-5638 GCA_964546325.1 uncultured Planctomycetales bacterium
TGAAGGGAAGATTATTTTTCTTTGCTCAATCTGCCGCGATATAACCGAAAAGATAAAACTTGAGAGAGTCAAGGATGCTTTAATCCGCGATGTTTCCCATGAGCTTAAGACACCGATTGCTATGATGCAGATGGCTTATGATATGTCTGAACGGGCAATAAAGCAGGGGGATATGGAGCGCGTAAAACAGGCCCAGTTGATCGCGTCGAGGAATTTAGAGCGCATGCATCATAATGTGAGTAATATCCTTAATATGTTCGTTCTTATGGGAAAACGCCAGGCGATCAGGCATGGCAGATCATCGCTGAGAAAAGTGACTAAAAAGGTCTGCGAGACATTGGGATATCTTATCGAAAAGAAAAAACTTAAGATTACGCTTGATATCCCTCGCTCGGTTGATATGCTCCCTTTGAGTGAAAAGGATTTGCATACGCTTATGTATAACATTATAGATAACTCGTTGAAATTTACCTGCCGCGGGGGGATTCGCGTTACCGCGCGTTTAAAACAAGCGCAGGTGTATATAAAGATCAAGGATACGGGATTGGGTATTCCTGTGCAGGATATCCCTAAGGTCTTTGACCGTTTCTATAAAAGGAATGCGGCTCTTGCGGGTACGGGATTGGGATTATCGATTTGTAAAGAGATCGTAGTCGGGCATCAAGGATCCATAAAGGTAACATCTGTCGGCGAAGGCAAGGGGACGGTACTTCATATCACGCTTCCCAGGACGGCTAAGCAATGAAAAAAATATTGATCGTTGATGACGATATTAATATGCATGTGATCTATCAGGATACTTTTTCCGGCCGGGCTGATATTACCGTGGTAAACGCCTATTCGGTTGAGAAGGCCTTGGAATATTTGGAGCAAGAAACGGTTGATTTGATCGTTCTGGATATTATTATGGAGCCGATATCCGGATCGTATCTGTATTTGAAGATAACGCAGGACAAGAAAATACGGGGGAAAAAGATCCCCATTATTATTTCAAGCGTTCTGGGCGATAAAGGTTTGATGCATATTCAAAGGAACCAGCTTTTGGAGATCATAGAAAAACCCTTTGAACGGGATGTTTTCTTGCGAAAAGTAGATGCGCTTCTAGAGAAAAAGCAGTCTGAAAAGAGATAGGGGGATGTATGGCACATAGGATTTTAGTGGTTGATGACGAACCTGATTTTCTTGACGTAATTAAAATGCGTCTTGAAAGCTGTAATTATGAGGTTTTAACTGCGCCGGATGGCAAAAAAGCTCTAGAGGTTTTTAAAGCCTCAAAGCCGGATGCGATACTTCTTGATATTATGATGCCGGAGATGGATGGCTTGCAGGTTCTTAAGGAAATACGCAGGCAGGATAAGGATATACCTGTTTTCATGGTTTCGGCGTTTTCTAATGATGAGCGTTTTGGTTTAGCGCAAAAGCTTAATGCTTCCGGTTTTATCGTTAAAACCGGGGATCTGAAGCAGGAAATAGACCATATTACGAGTATTTTAACCATAGCGAACCGGTATAAAAGCAGTAAATAGCAGTTTGTCGTTTACCTGAAGAATTCAATTGACAAGGGATGTGCTATCGGGTATATTCTTTGTCACGTGCGCGAGGATATGCGGAAGGTGAGCGGTAGATCTGTTTTCAAACCGCGAAGCGATGATAGAAAAACGCTTTTCGCGGTTTTTTTTCTGTTTAGAAATTCCTTATAGTTGATTAAGCTGCGGGAAGCCTGTTAAAGAGAGCATAGTTGCCATGATTAAGAAAATTACCGAGAAGTCCTTTAAGCCGTATGGCTGGGTTATTGGGATCCCTGCTCATGTGAAGGCAGCTTCTTTGGAAAATACGTTTGCAATTGTGCGCAGGGAACCGACTCGAACCGGATGGCGGATTGCTTATTTGGTGGTTCGTCAGAAGAGGATAGAGAGGCTTGAACAGCATCCGGGAAGTTATGAGAGTTTTGAGCCGGTTCGCGGGAAATGCCTATTGTACGTGAGTGATAAGAAAGATCCTTCGCGGATTGTTTGTTTTTCTTTAGATAAACCTGTTATCCTTCGAAAAGGGCTTTGGCACGGGGTTGTAACAGTGTCTTCTGCATCGGAAATTAAGATAACGGAGAATAACTTAATTACCTGTAGATATTGGGATTTACCTTCTTCTCTAGGGTGAATCTTTATGTAAACGGTTGCGCAAGCATAGGTTTTTTGTTATACTAAATAATCCGAATTTTCCCGGTTTATTCCCGTAAAAAGCACCTGAAGCGAAAATATAGGGTAATTTTTTCGGGGCGTGGCTCAGCTTGGCTAGAGCGCAGCGTTCGGGACGCTGAGGTCACAGGTTCAAATCCTGTCGCCCCGACCAATTGAAAAGAAGTTGCGGGGGATTTGGCAGCGTGTTTAAAAGGTATGTTCCCACCTCATAAGCGCTTGCGCAATCGGTGGGACCTCACTGATAAAAACAAAAGGTGTTCGGCCTGTCGCCCCGATAAATGAGCGCACAACTTATGGAGCGAGCGTAAGCGAGCGAACATAAGTTGTCTGCGCGAATTTACTCCGAGCCTATGAGCAGATTTCTCTGAAATCTGCGAATGATCAGGCAAGGAGCCAATTGAAAAGAAGTTGCGGGGGATTTGGCAGCGTGTTTAAAAGGTATGTTCCC
>CAZJJL010000118.1:0-5601 GCA_964546325.1 uncultured Planctomycetales bacterium
CCCCGTAGGAAAAGTGTGGCAGGAGCGTATGCGTAAAGCTCTTTTTTCGGGTGTGTTGGCGTCTCCCGGCGTGGCTTCGATGTCGAGCCCCGGGAAAAAAGTACCTGCGCGTAAGTTCTGGTTTTGGGTCAATACGGAATTGATCGTGTATGGCGCAACCGAGCCTGACGCAAAAGTGACGGTCCAAGGTCAGGAGATCCCCTTGAGGCCTGACGGTACGTTTAGTTTGCGTTTTGCCCTTCCCGATGGAAAACAGGTTATTCCTTGTACGGCACAATCGGCGGATAAAGTTGAAGAACGTACGATTACTCCGATCGTGACGCGGGAAACCCGGTAATACTTCTTGCGGATTTCCCGATTGGTACCGGAAATTGCCGCATGGTGGAATGTGTTGAAAAACAGTGTGATATTCGTCTGAAGGGTTTTGATCGCTAACCATTGGTATAACTCTTGAAGAGGGCAGAAGATGAATAAAGGCTACTTGTGTATCGTACTGCATGGGCATTTGCCATTTGTACGTCATCCTGAGCATGAAGATTTTCTGGAAGAGGATTGGTTGTATGAAGCGATAACCGAAACATACGTGCCGCTTATTATGATGTATGAGCGGCTTTTGAATGATAAAGTCGATTTTCGTATTACCATGACGTTGTCGCCGTCGTTGATTTCGATGCTTGCCGACCAGTTATTGCAGGAGCGTTATTCCAAGCATATCAATAGGCTTATTGAGTTGGCGCATAAAGAAGTGCAGCGCACGCGCTGGGAACCCGAATTCAATCAGTTGGCGCACATGTATCTGGCTAAGTTCTATGACGCCCGCAATACCTTTGAGAAATACGGGCGCAACCTGGTGCGCGCTTTTAAAATGGTCCAGGATGCGGGGAAACTCGAGATCATTACGTGCGGTGCAACGCACGGGTATTTTCCGCTTATGGACGTGGTCAAACCTTCGGTGCGCGCGCAGATCAAAGTTGCCGCCGCGCATTACGAACAGAATTTCGGAAGGAGGCCGCGCGGTATCTGGCTTCCTGAATGCGGATATAATCCCGGAGACGACGAATTCCTGAAAGAATCGGGAATTAAATATTTTTTCACTGACGCGCACGGCGTTTTGCATGGGTCACCCCGACCGAAGTACGGCGTGTTCGCGCCCGTGTATTGTAAATCCGGTGTTGCCTGTTTTGGCAGAGACCTTGAATCATCGAAGCAGGTATGGTCTTCGATCGAGGGATATCCCGGTGACTATTGGTACCGCGAGTTTTACCGCGATATAGGTTTTGACCTTGATTTTGATTATATTAAGCCCTATATCCATCCTGACGGTATCCGGATCAATACGGGTATAAAATATTATCGGATCACCGGCGGTGAACCGAAGCAGCCGTATAATCCGTATATGGCCCAGCAAAAAGCTGCGGAGCACGCGGGGAATTTTCTCTTTAATAGGGAGAAACAGGTCGAGTATTTGTATGATTTTATGAAGAAGAAACCCATTTTAGTCTCTCCGTACGATGCGGAGTTGTACGGGCATTGGTGGTATGAGGGGCCGATGTGGCTTGAGTTCTTGCTGCGTAAAACCTGTTTTGATCAAAAAACGATCCGTCTTATAACTCCTTCCGAATATTTGGAGGAGAATCCCCGGAATCAGGTTGTAACTCCGTCGATGTCGAGTTGGGGGTATAAAGGCTATAGCGAAATGTGGTTGCAAGGCTCTAATGACTGGGTGTACCGGCATTTACATAACGCAAGCGAGCGGATGAGCGAACTTTCGCGTCGGTATTCCAATAACGGTATCAATGATGTTACCAGGCGCGCGTTAAATCAAGCGTTGCGTGAATTGTTATTGGCGCAAAGTTCCGATTGGGCATTTATTTTAGGTACCGGCACGCATACCGAATACGCGGTGCGGCGGACCAAGGAGCACTTGGTGCGGTTTACCAACCTTTACGAGCAGATCACCAGCAACGCTATCGATGAACGTTGGCTGTCTGATATTGAATATAAAGATAATATTTTTAACGATATAGATTACCGGGTTCACCAGTAGAGGGGTACATCTTCGAAAGGCGCAAAACGCTGTCGACACGATACAGAATCAGTTTTGCGCTTTTTCGTTTCCTTGGAACACCTATGATCGATACGACGCGGATACCAAAGCATATAGCTTTTATCATGGATGGCAACGGGCGATGGGCGAAAGAACGCGGGTTTCCGCGCACCGCTGGGCATGCGCAGGGAGTAGAACGCGTCAAAGAGATGGTGCGGGCGGCAAGCGAGATCGGCGTTGAGGTGGTTACCTTTTACGCTTTTTCTACCGAGAATTGGACGAGGCCGCAACAAGAGATAAAGATCCTTATGCATTTCTTGGAAGGTTTCCTTGAGAAGGAAGTTGAGGAATTGCATAAAAATAATGTCCGTTTTAGAGTTATCGGGCATGGGGACCCTATCCCGAAGCGGCTGCAGGATTGGATCAAGCGCGCCGAGGAAAAAACAAAGCGCAATTCCCGTATGACCGCGATCCTAGCGCTTAATTACGGAGGCCGGCAGGAGATCGTTGATGCTGCGCGCCGTTTTGCGGAGGCTGTTAAACGCGGCGAAGAAGATCCCGCGGCTCTTACCGTCGAGCATTTTTCCGAATATCTTTATACCGCGGGATTGCCTGATCCGGATCTTTTGATCCGCACGAGCGGTGAAATGCGCACGAGTAATTTCTTGCTTTGGCAGTTGTCATACGCGGAGTTGTATTTTCCTAAAAAGTATTGGCCTGATTTTCATAAGGAAGATCTGTTCCAGGCGATCGAAGAGTTTCAACAGCGGGAGCGCAGGTTCGGTAATGTCGACGCTACTCAAAAGAACAATTAGTTCCATAATTCTTATCGTTATTGTATGCGGGGCGATCCTGAACCAGGTCGTGTTGGGACTGGTGACTACGTTTTTTATCGCTCTCGGGCTGTATGAGTATTTTACCATGCTCGAGCGCAAAGGGATCCAGGTGTATAAGTATTTCGGCATTGCCATGGGCGTCATTATCCCGATCTCGATCATGGTGCGTTTCCAGTCCACCAAGAATTGGGAGTTTTTGTTCATTATCATTGCATTGTTCTCTTTGATCATGATGCAGTTTAAGCGGCGCTTGAACCCCGGGGTTATCGTGGGGATATCAACGACGATCTTCGGGATCCTCTACGTATCATGGTTTTTGAGCTTTATCATTAAGATACGCTATTTACCCAACGGCTTGGGGCTTTTAGCGACGCTTTTGGCGTCGACAAAACTGGGGGACATCGGAGCGTATTTGGTCGGCTCGCGGTTCGGTAAAGTACCTTTAATGCCGAAGATCAGCCCTAAGAAAACAGTTGAGGGCGCCCTGGGAGGATTGGCGTTCAGTGTTTTAGCCGCGATGGGCTGTGCGTCATTTGTGCCGTACGGTTACGTGCATTTAGCTTTTATTGGGCTGACGTTGGGGGTATTAGGGCAATTGGGCGATTTATCGGAATCCTTATTGAAAAGGGATTGCTTTGTAAAAGATTCCGGCCATCTTATTCCCGGTATGGGCGGTATGCTTGATGAGTTGGATAGTTTGATCTTTACCGCGCCGATCTTTTATTTTTATATGAGCAGCGTCGTACATTGATGAAACGCATAGCTATTTTAGGTTCGACGGGATCTATCGGGTTGAGCACATTGGATGTTGTCAGGAATTTTCCCGGCACGTTCCGTTGTCAGGCTTTAAGCGCGCATTCCAATGTTAGAGAGCTTGCCCGTCAAATACGCATATTCAGGCCGGCGAGTGTCGCGGTTTGCGATCATGCCGCTGCGTGTTCATTGCGTAAAGATATAGGCGCAAAAACAAAAATATTCGCGGGGAACGAGGGCATACTTGAAATGCTTGATGATCCCCGCATCGATGAGGTGGTTGTTGCTATCAGCGGATCAGACGCATTACTGCCGCTTTTAAAGTCGATCGAATCCCGAAAAAATATCGTCCTGGCGAATAAAGAGTCGCTTGCGATGGCCGGCGCTTTGGTTATGGATAAAGCCAGGAGCAACCGTGTAACGATTAAGCCTGTTGATAGCGAGCAGTCGGCGATATGGCAGTGTTTGCATGGGCAGGAGCAGCGGCGGCTCGCGCGGTTTTATTTGACCGCTTCAGGGGGCCCGTTCCGCGGGTATTCTCAAAAGAAACTTTCGCGCATAACGCTTTCCGATGCCTTGCGCCATCCGCGTTGGAAAATGGGGAAGAAGATAACCATTGATTCGGCAACGCTGATGAACAAAGGGCTGGAAGTTATCGAGGCGATGCATTTATTCGGTGTTACCAGCGCGCAGATAAAGGTTGTTGTTCATCCGGAAGCGATCATTCATTCTATGGTCGAATTTGTTGACGGAGTCGTGATGGCGCAGTTGTCTGTTACGGACATGCGGATTCCGATACAGTATGCGTTAACGTATCCTGACCGCGCAGCGTGCGTTGGATTACCGCCGGTTGATTTTCCGCGATGGGGGGCGTTCCATTTCGAGAAGCCCGATATGCGCGCGTTCCCGTGTTTAGGATTAGCCTATAGCGCTGCGCAAAAAGGCGGGACGGCGACATGCGTTTTGAATGCCGCTAATGAAGTATCTGTTGAAGCGTTTATGAAAGGGAGAATTTCTTTTATGAAGATCGCTGAGAGCGTTGAGCGGGTCCTTACAAGACACCGCCTGATCCAAAAACCTTCTCTTGAGCAGGTTTTTGCCGCCGATGCCTGGGCGCGGCAGGAAGCTATGAGGGTAACTGCATGAGCGTGATCATTTTTCTTTTGGTTCTAGGCGTTCTTATCGTGGTGCACGAGTTCGGGCATTTTATAGTAGCTAAAAAAACCGGGGTCCGCGTCGAGACTTTTTCCTTCGGCTTCGGCAAAAAACTCTTTTCGCGTAAGAAAAAGGATACGGAATATATAATTTCCGCGGTGCCGTTAGGAGGATACGTAAAGCTCGCCGGAGATAACCTGGAGGAATTTACCGGTAAGCCCTACGAGTATTATTCAAAACCCGTATATCAAAGAGCGTTGATCATATTCTTTGGGCCGTTGCTTAATTATATCTTAGGGCTGCTTTTTTTCTGGCTTATTTTCACCGTTGGGTATCCGACGTTAACGACGAAGGTCGGCGCTGTTATTGAGGGATATGGGGCTCAGGCCGCAGGGGTAAAAGCGGGGGACCGTATTGTTTCCATTGACGGAAGCAGGATCGCGTATTGGGATGACCTGCAGAAAATTATTCACGAAAAAAAGAATGCGCAATCAGCAGTGCTTGTGGTAGACCGCGATGGCGCTTCCGTGACGATTGCTGTTCCCATTAAGGCCCAGGAGATGGAAGATGTTTTGGGCAAGAAAAAGAATATCGGTTTGTTGGGCGTTGCCGCAAGCGATGAGATCGTTCTGGTAAAGCACGGCATTGTCAAAGCGGGTGTGTTGGCGGTCTCCAAAACCTGGTCATTGACGGCGATGACCTGCGAGGCATTATGGAGAATGGTCACGGGGAAAATGTCTTTAAAGGATTCGGTTACCGGCCCGCTCGGGGTTTTTTATATTACCTCCAAAGCCGCGTCACTGGGGATTA
>CAZJJL010000119.1:0-5598 GCA_964546325.1 uncultured Planctomycetales bacterium
CCCCGACAACCGCAGTTCTCGCCTCTTCTATGCTTAAGCCGCTGTTTCTTTCGTAGAAATACAGCCCAAAAACCCCCAATGCTAAAAGCATTCCCATTGCGACGGTGCGCGCGATAAGATCGCCGGTCATGATCGGCGTCTTGGGGTTTCTCGGGGGTCTCTGCATTAAATCGGGTTCTTTGGCCTCAAAGGCCAGCATCATGCCTAAACAAACAGCAGTAGTCATATTGATCCAAAGTAATTGAACCGGTGCTATCGGCAATACCATCCCTCCAAAAATAGCGACTATAATAGCGAGCGCTTCTCCTAAATTGGTCGGCAATGTCCAGACGATAAACTTTCGTAAATTATCAAAAACACATCGGCCTTCTTCAACGGCTGCCTCAATTGAAGCGAAATTGTCATCGGTCAAGATCATATCGGATGCTTCCTTGGCCACTTCCGTACCGGTGAGCCCCATTGCAATGCCTATATTGGCCTGTTTAAGCGCTGGAGCATCATTCACTCCGTCTCCGGTCATGGCCACAATATCTCCTCTTGACTGAAGCGCTTTAACCAGCCGTAATTTCTGTTCAGGAGTGACACGGGCAAAGACACTCGTCCTATTGATTGCCTCCTGCAATTGTTCATCATTCATGTCCTCTAAATCACTCCCGTTTAAAGCAACTATCGGAAGCGAATCCTGAGAATCAACGCGGCTCTTGAGATTTAATTGTGCCGCGATCGCTTTGGCCGTCAATAGGTGATCACCGGTTATCATCTTGACAGATATCCCGGCTGAATGACACCGCCGCACAGCTTCAATAACTTCCTTGCGAGGTGGATCTATCATCCCCTGTAAACCTAAAAACGTCAGGGATTCCGTTATATCTTCATGATCTATTCTGTCTTTATTCGCGGAGATGCTCCTTCTGGCAAACGCCAGGACTCTCAAGCCTTTTGCCGCCATGGTTTCGGCTTGACGAATAATGTTGCCCCTGTCAAAGGCAGTGACAGTACCGTTTCTATCGAGCTGATTCACGCATTTGGCCAAAACCTTTTCTACGGATCCTTTCACATAAACAATTCCTTCCCCGTCTTTCAATGTGTGGAAAGTCGCCATATATTGATACTCTGATTCGAAAGGAATCGAATCTTTCCTCGGAAACTGGGGCAGCCCTTCAGGAAATAAATGCCTCCCCTTATTCGCGGAGACAATGAGAGCGCCCTCTGTAGGATCACCCTCCACCTGAGATCGCCCTTCTTTTTCTACGATCCTGCTGTCATTACATAACAAACCCGCGGTCAAACATTCTTTTAGAGCGACAGACGAATCGGCCTTTGGCTCGTCGGCACCTTCTTGTATAGAACCTTCAAAATTATAGCCGACCCCGGAAACTTGATACATTGAATCAGCGCTAACAATCTCTTGCACGGTCATTTGATTTTCGGTAAGCGTTCCTGTTTTGTCCGAACAAATAACCCCGGTACTGCCAAGCGTTTCAACCGCCGGTAATTTCCGGATAATAGCCCGGCGTTTGGCCATTCGCGCCACACCTATCGCCAAGGTGATCGTTACGGCCGCTGGTAATCCCTCAGGGATCGCGCCTACCGCGAGCGCGACAGCTGCCATAAACATATCCTGTGCTGATTCTCCTCTGAATACGCCAACGGCGAAAGTAAGCGCTGACAAGCCCATAATAACGAATAAAAGATAGTGGCTAAAATGTGCGAGTTTCGTTGTCAGAGGCGTCGCCAAATCCTCGGCAGCGGCGATCAACTTCGAAATCCGCCCCACCTCTGTCATGTCCCCTATGGAAGCAACAACAGCCCTCCCCCTACCATAGGTAACGAATGTGGCCGCGTACAACATGTTCAATCTATCGGCCAAAACAGTTTTCTCGTCTAAAGGTTCGACTTTCTTTTCTACAGGAACGGATTCACCTGTAAGCGGCGATTCGTTAGTTTGCAAATCACGGCTTTGGACAAGTCGCATGTCCGCCGCGATCCTGTCACCTGAGGCGAGCAGAACCACATCTCCCGGAACTAATTCAGTTGATGAAATGTGCTGTTCTTTCCCATCCCTTAAAACGGCAACGGAAGAAGTCATCGAACGGGAAAGTGCCTCGAGAGCTTTCAACGCCTTGGATTCCTGCAAGAAGCCAATAATAGCGTTAATAAAAACAACCCCGAAAATCACCGAAGCATCGACCCATTCTCTCAAAAATAACGTAACCACTGTCGCCAATAGGAGAATGTACACAAGAGGCTGGTTGAACTGCAATAAAAAGCGCACCCACAAAGAAACACCCTTCTTGGGCGTGATTTGATTCAGTCCGAACTTGTCTCTGCGAGTTTTGACTTCATTATCGGGTAAGCCTGTAGAAATATCTGTTTCCAGAAGCCGGACGACTTCATCGGTAGGCCGCGAATGCCAAATTGTTTGAGCAATATCTGATTGTTTCATTTTTTGGATACTTTACCTACTAAAATACCGATTATAAAACCATACACAGAACGTTCGGTAAAAGAATGATCGTCGGCATGCTGATTCTCCGAAATAAAAGTTGGATAGAAGTAACCTGCCCTCAAACAGAATACTTACACTGCCAATAAAACGAATGATTCCATACCTGCGTCACATTATTAAATGTGGCCGATTGCGACGCGTCTTTCGCCGTTTTATTGATTATGTTTTCAAGTGCTTCTTCTGCTAACAACGTCCCTTTGACAAATCCGTTTAATTCTACCACATATCCCGCGTGATACTTGCTATAATAAAACTCAAGAGCTATGACGCTGATATACGGCTCTTAAGCCAATTCATCTTATGGCAATTCCGGTAACGCAATAATCATATGCTCTCATTCTTCATCTTATTGCTTTATAAAATCAAAGTAGACAGCAAGAATCAGCGCGATGGCGGATACCGCAAAAATAAAGAAATAGTTAATCCTCTCTTTCTCCGATTTTAGGTTACACAGTATCCCCGCGATCAGATTATATTCTTCGGGAGAGAAAGGTTTTTTGTTCCGAGCCTTCTCAATGAGGTCTTCATTCTCAACAACCCGCGATATCGCTCGATTAATGTTAAACTTATAAATGAAAAACAACAGGAAACCACCGACTCCAATATACCATGCGATTCTCCCATAGGCAGGATGAATATCCATCAAAACCGTAACAACTCGAATCGCCACCGTTGCTATAAGCCCGATAATAAAAAATACCCATGACACTAAAGAATCACCGCAGTTTTTTCTTTGCGAACAATTGACGCATTTTTTGTTTTTTATATGATACCTTTTATAGTAAATGTACTTTTTATAAGTTACGGCGTGCTTTTTCTGCAATAACTACCACTCGGGATCCTATGACGTTAGTTTGTCAAACTTTAGAATACACCGCGTTTTGCTCCCGGATATCAATATTCCTATTCACTAAAACAGAAACGTCCCCATTATACGAGATGCCGGCAAGAATCCTCCCTCAACTAGCAATAGAAGTATTATAACACAATACTTTATGTAAGTTTTTCGTTTAATGAAATGTATTCTCCAATTTACGGAGACGTTATCTCAATACCCACTTGCGCTTTTCTTTCTTCAACCATATCGAGATCAGTATGCTTGGTTTCTTTAGAGAACCAGAGCGCAATGAACGTTAATACGCCGAGTGCTGATAGATACAGGCCGACAGAACCAACTCCATGATGCCGAGCCAACCAAACCGCCGCAAAAGGCGTTAGCGCAGCGCCTAAGATCGAGGAGATATTATAGGAAATACCCGAACCGGTATAGCGCACATTCGTGGGAAACAACTCGGGCAAAACTGCAGACATCGGTCCGAACGTCAGCCCCATTAACGCCATGCCGATACTCAAGAAAAAAAGCATCAAACCCATATTCGCCTCATCTCCCGTCCCCATGATCGCAGGATCAAGAAAGAATCTGAATGATAATCCAAACAAGATGATGGCGGCGGTTATCAACAAAAGGAAACTCCGGCGCCCGTATGTATCCGCTAATAAACCGGCGACCGGTATCATTGCGGCAAACAAAAGTACGGAGATAAGCTGTAACACTAAGAAACCGCGATATCCGATACCCAGAAAACCAAGTTCAATCGAGCCGATCGCATAGGAAAGCACCCACGTTGTCATCAGATAGAATAATCCGTATGTCGCAAGCATGATCAATGCTCCCTGCACAAGCTCCCTGAAATGATGTTTCAGCGCGGCAGACAAAGGAGTTTTAAGCTTTTCTCCCCGAGAAATAGCCCGCACAAATACCGGAGTTTCATCAAGCTTGAATCGGACATATAATCCTACTGCAACCATGATAATTGAAACCAAAAAAGGGATCCGCCACCCCCAAACCAGAAAATCACCTTCAAGACGCGCTTCCGCGGAATTATAATTAAAGAGCATGGTAAGCAGGAAAAAAAAGCCATTTGCCAGGATGAACCCGAAAGGAGCGCCTAACTGCGGCCACATCGCTGCCCATGCCCTTCTTCCTTCTTTAGCGTTTTCAGTAGCCAACAATGCTGCGCCTGACCATTCGCCGCCTAGCCCAAGCCCTTGAGAAAACCGCAGGATGGTCAGCAAAGCAGGAGCTAACAAGCCGATTTGAGCAACCGTAGGTAAAAGCCCGATAAGGAAAGTCGCGATCCCCATCGTCAAAAGCGAGCCAACGAGCGTTGCTTTGCGGCCGATGCGGTCGCCAAAATGCCCGAACAGCACCGAGCCGATCGGACGCGCCACAAAAGCAACCCCAAAAGTCGCCATTGACGCCAGAAGCGCCGCTCCCGCGTCAGCCTTCGGAAAGAATAAAAGCGGGAATACCGAAACCGCAGCAGTAGCGTAAATGTAAAAGTCGTAAAACTCGATGGTTGTGCCGATCATACTGGCTATGACAATGCGCAGCCGAGTAACACCTCCATCGATCCCTCCCGGCGTTTTTTGCAGCGAGGCACTTTCTCTGTTCTTATCCATTGTTTTCCCTCATATCGATCATATCCGCTACTATTGGTAAAAGAATTCCGGCAACAAAAGCATGGCCCTGAGCCGTATAGTGATCATGGTCAAGGAAATAACGGTGCCAATAATCGTCTAATTCCTGCGGATACGAAACGGTTAATGTATCGAAGGCGGTTTCGGGATCAAGCGCATGCGCAGCGATTATTTCTTTGCGCGCATTCTCACGAAGATCCACCAAAAGATCAACATACGCAATCGTATTCCTGGCGGCAAATTCTTTCAAGACTTTTTGCGAATAAACCCTTGTATCGTCAAAAAATTGGAATTTGACCGGCGAAACCAGTAAAACACACGCCTTATGTTCACGCTTACAGAGGTCGACTTCCCGCTGCATCCATTTTAAACACTCATCCCATGCGCCACGGATTTTTTTATCTGAGGGTTCGTCAGCGGCAGCATTCCAGCTTAAGAGTATTTCCCGCTTAATCGCTTTCTCCCGTATCACCGACTTCTTTTCGAAAGCAAAACGTATTTTTTTTGCCAAAGACCTCAGGCAAAGATATAACGCGCTACGTTCGCTCAAAACATGATGCAGGTAGGGGACATCCGCTACCATATGATAATCAACCCCTTTTCCGCCG
>CAZJJL010000120.1:0-5521 GCA_964546325.1 uncultured Planctomycetales bacterium
GCATCTCAAAGCTGGTCGGAGACCTTTACGCGCAGGAATACAGCCATATATACAAAATGAAAACAGCTGTTTTTCGTATGTCCTGCATTTATGGCACGCGCCAATTCGGCTTCGAAGACCAAGGGTGGGTTGCCTGGTTCATCATTGCAACCCTCTGCAATAAACCGATCACCATCTTTGGCAATGGAAAACAAGTCCGGGATATGTTGTATGTCGACGATCTTGTCGATGCCTTTGACCGGTTTGCCCGAAGCAGGCTTCCCCGGGGGCTTTTTAATGCCGGAGGAGGACCGGAAAACACGCTCTCGCTCCTGGAATTCGTTGATATCTTGAAAGTTCTTACGGGCAAAAAGCCGAAGATCACTTTTACCGACTGGAGACCTTCCGACCAAAAGGTATACATCAGCGATACCGCGCAATTAAAGAAATCGCTCAACTGGAAGCCCCAAACAAATGTCGAAGAAGGGATAAAAAAACTGGTCGCGTGGGTGCGCATGCATGAAAATTATTTTTCTTGATAGAGACGGGGTCATTAATACCCATCCGGGAGACGGCGAATACGTAAAGAGCCTTTCTGAATTCACCTTATTGCCGGACGTCGGGATCGCGCTCAAGAAACTGCTCGATGCCGGATATCTCTTATGTATTATCTCCAATCAGGCAGGTGTCGCAAAGGGTCTTTATTCGCTCAAAGAACTTAACCGCATTACGCAGGCAATGGAAGAAGCTCTCAAGGAATACGGAGTCACTTTCGCGGGGATTTTCTATTGTCCCCACCGGACAGAAGACGCATGCGAGTGCAGGAAACCGAAAAACGGATTAATTCTTAAAGCGCTGGCGCATCTGCAACGGGACAATGACCCTATAGACTATTCTCTGAGCTATCTGATTGGAGATACAATGCGCGATATGGAAACCGCTCAAAACTCGGGGCTCAAGACCATTCTTGTTTTTACCGGCCATGAAAAACCCCACCGCAAACCTTATTGGACCATACAACCTGATTATACCGCTGAAAACTTATTGCACGCTGCGGATATCATACTACAGAAGCACGAAACGCGTTTCAGTTCATAACTCAATGCTTGGCTGTAGCGGACATCGATCCGCACATACGGTAGCCGTTCAGCTAATAACCAAACGCATTCGCGACGATAGAGGATACACACTTTGAAAATTCTCATTACGCATGCTTCAGCAGGCGGAGGACACACCAAAGCCGCAGAAGCTCTCTATGAACACCTTCACAATAATAAACCGAAATGCCAGGTGAAACTGGTCGATATTCTTGATCATTGCAGCAACTTCTTCAAACTTAGTTACCGCTGGGGATACACCTTCCTCATTAACCGCGCCCCCATACTCTGGAGCCTGGGATTCTGGCTGACGTACGCTCCATGGCTGCGTTTTTGCACGCGTCCTATCGCAACTTTTTGCAACTCAATCGATACGCGCAACCTTGCCCGTTATTTTACGCAAGAAGATCCCGATTATATCATTTCCACGCATTTTTTAGCTTCCGAGGTTGCCGCGCACCTAAAACGCTCACAAAAGATCCGCGCAACCGTTATTACCGTTATAACCGATTACGCGGTACATCCGTTTTGGATCACACGGGGAACTGACCGATACATCGTTGCTTCGGAATACACGAAAAAGATCGCCGTACACGAAGGCATACCGGAAGATCGCATCACGGTCTGCGGCATCCCTGTGTCGCCGAAATTTTCGGAACAATTGAACAGGCGGCAGATCGCCGAGAAACTCGGCGTCAAACCCGAAATGTTCACGGTTCTTATCAGCACGGGATCGTTCGGGATAGGACCGGCGGAAAAACTGATTCAGGAACTTTGCGATCAGATCCAAGTAATCATGGTGTGCGCGCACAATACAAAACTATACGACTATCTTACCGCAAAACAGTACCCAAACTGTGTCGTCTATGGCTTTGTATCCAATATGCATGAGCTCATGGCTGTCTCCGATGTGATCGTCGCAAAACCGGGAGGAATGACCGTTTCCGAATCCCTTATCATGAGGCTTTACCCTATTTTCTTCGTCGCTATTCCCGGACAGGAACAAGAGAACGTGCGTTTCTTAAACTCCCACGGTATCGGTATCCTCACCAAAGACATCATACGCATCAAACACATGATCATCGAACTAAAAACCAACCCTACGATCTTGTCTAGCCTTAAAGCAAAAATAGACTTGATACGAAAACCGAACGCGGCAGGAGAGATCACTGATGCTCTTTGCTAAAGTCGTCTTAGGGCTTGCGGTAAGCGGCCCCTTTGATTATATCGTCGGAGAAAACCTTCGGGATGCCATAAAACCCGGATGCCGCGTAAACGTTAATTTCAGGAATAAGCAGGAGACTGCCTACGTCGTAAGCATTGAAAAAGAATCTTCCATCCCTAAGCTCAAAGAGATAACCTCCCTCATTGATACCATACCCGTTCTTGATGAAGATCTATTGCGGCTCACCAAAGAAATCTCCGATTATTACGGCTGCACCTGGGGTGAGGCTATAGCAACTGCCCTGCCTGAGCCGATACGCAGAGGCAAGCGCCTAAACATAACACGAGAGATCCCCAACCAGGATAATCCGCTTCCTGCCCAAAGAATACTTCTCTACGACCGAAAAGGGGATGCCCGATGGGATTTTTACCTGCAATCCATATCCCGCGCAATCGCTACCGGAGGATCAGCGATTATCATCGTTCCTGACGTATCGTATATTTTCAAGATAAAACCCCTGCTTGACCAAAAACTCTCGATCTCATCGACATGCTTATACCGCAAACAACCGCAAGCCGCAGAAATATGGAGCGCGCTTAAAGAAGGGCGTTCGAAAGTCGTTATCGGCACCCGATCGGCTATCTTCGCTCCGTTGCCAAACACGCGGCTTATTATTGTCGATGAAGAGCACGATTTCGTCTATAAGCAGGACCAGGTTCCTCATTACCATTGCAGAACGGTCGCGCTCATGCGGGCGCAAAATCTCGGAAGCAGCCTCATCCTTGGTTCCGGCGCTCCATCGCTGGAAAGCATGCACATGGTCCGTTCCGGAACTTTGGAATTGCATGAATTAGCAGGCCCCGAAGCCGTGCCCCATACGAAAATAATAGATATGAATACATTCCTTTCAATGACAAAGTATAAGAATGTCATACTTTCCCGGTATCTTGAAGATACCATAGCCTCTACGATAAATACCCGCGGCAGTGTTCTGCTTTTTTTGAACAGAAAAGGATTCGCCACTAAGGCATCGTGCCAAAACTGCCAGAAGACCCTCCAATGCCCGTCCTGCGAAACGAATCTTGTCTATTACTTTGCTACCAACACGCTGGAATGCACGCATTGCACGCATAAGATCCCGGCGCCGCACCTATGCCCCTCATGCAATACGGGATATATCAAATATTCCGGCCTCGGTACGGGTAAGATCGAAAGCGAACTCTCGCGGATATTCCCACAGGCAAGGATCAAAGTTGTCGATTCTCATCACGACATCGACACCTACGACGCCGATCTCTATGTATCAACCAGCTTTATCATTAACGCGGTTCAGGCAATTCCCCAAAAACAGCGCCTGTCGTTCGACCTCGTTGCCACCCTCAATATAGACTCCTCGCTCAACCGCCATGATTTCAGGGCAACAGAAAATACCTTTGCGATACTCACTGAGTTAAGGAACATCGCAAAAAAATCCCTGGTTATCCAAACAAAGATACCGGAGCACTACTGCTTCACGTCGATCGCCAACAATACGCCGAATATTTTTTTTAACGAAGAATTATCGCAACGGAAACAATTAGATCTGCCTCCGTATACGCATCTATGCCATATTAAAGTCCGGGGTAAACAGAGTCAACGCGTTCAAAAAATAGCAGAAGACCTTTTACGAACGCTGAGTGAAGCGAACACGAATCCTCATATATCTTTTTTTGCGTCCTTGCCTGCGCATCCTCCCAAATTACGGGGAAACTACTATTGGATCGTCCATGCAAAGACCGGATCGTGCGTTGCGTTGACGCAATTCCTTAAAAAGCAGTTACGTGAATTGAAATATTCGGGTATAATAATCACGGTTGACATGGACCCGAATTAGCCGTGGCTTACGATACATAGTTCATAGAGCGTATTCCGTTCAAGACGGCTTTTATGTTCTTTGCTCCAAATATACGTCCCGCCGCTGGCGGTAAACAAACTCAATATTCACGACACACAACTGGCGACTAAAATGGAAATTGTCTTCTTTGGCAGCGCACAATTCGGAATTCCTTCTCTAGAGGCCCTGCAAAGAGCCGGGCATACGATCTCGTGTATCATTACGCAGCCGGATAAAAAGAAGGGACGCGGGCTTTCTCTGTCCCAAACTCCGGTCAAAACATGGGCAACGAACGCGCGCATACCCGTTTATCAACCCGAAAAGATCAATAGCGAGGAGTCGCTACAGAAGTTATCGTCATTGCGAGCGGACTTTTTTATCGTTATCGCATACGGCCAGATATTGCGCCAAGAGATCCTTGATATCCCCAACTACGGTTGCCTTAATGTACACGCTTCCTTATTGCCAAAATACCGGGGAGCGGCTCCGATCAACTGGGCAATAGTAAACGGGGAAACTGAAACGGGCGTCTCCGTCATTACCATGGTAAAAGGTATGGATGCAGGCCCGGTTCTTGCTCAAAGAAGGATCCCCATCAAAGATAGCGATACCTGCGTTAGTTTAGAAACAACTCTCGCCCTGCAAGGGGCCCAATGCCTTATTGACTGTATGAACGGTATCGCGAACAAAACATCGACTGCTTTACCCCAGCAGGATACCCTCGTAACATTCGCAAAAAAACTCAAGAAAGAGGATGGCCTTATTCACTGGGAGAAATCCTCAAGGGAAATTTTTAACCTCATACGGGGATTCCTGGATTGGCCGGGCGCGTTCACATATTTCAACGGATCGCTCCTTAAAATACTATCCGCTCAAGAGCATGCGGACAAAATCGGCTGTGAACCCGGAGAGATCGTTGAAACCTCCAAAGCAGGTATCCGGGTTGTCTGCGGTTCAGGATCCCTCTTGATCCAGGAACTGCACATGGAAGGAAAACGAAAGATGTCCGCCGCTGAGTTCATTGCAGGCCACACGATCAAACCCGGTTTGCGCTTTCAATCGAAAAAGTAGTTGCATTTAAAAGTAACTCCTGCTAGAATATTTTTTCTTGATAGTAACCTCCGGGACACAATACAGTTACCGATTTCATTATGCCAGAACTCAGAAAAGATCCCGTACTTGGAAGATGGGTAATAATCGCGACCGAACGCGCGCGCAGGCCTGACCAATTTGCCGGCCAAACGCACGAGACGCATCCGGAGAAGCAGTGTCCGTTTTGCGAAGGGAGCGAAAACCACACTCCCCCCGAAGTCTACGCCATTCGGCCGCGCCCAAGCGTTGCCAATACTCCGGGATGGGAGCTCCGCGTTGTCCCCAGTATAACCCCGTTTCTAGAGATCGAAGGAG
>CAZJJL010000121.1:0-5513 GCA_964546325.1 uncultured Planctomycetales bacterium
CGCCGGCCACATCGCCGCTATCGGGCACCAGCTTGAGGAAACGGCGTTTCCCCGCCTTGAGGATCCCTTCTGTGGTGATAGATACGGTTTCCTGGTCCAGACGAATATCGTTAAGAGTAACACCTCCTTGCGATATAAGCCGACGGGCTTCATTACGCGAAGCAACAAGGCCGCTTTTGGTTAAAATATCAACGATATTATTTTCGCCAGCAGGTACGCTATATTCGTGTATATCGGCCGGCGTTTCTTTTTGGCTGAAAACCCGCATAAACTCTTGAGAAGCATTTTTTCCCGCTTTTTCGCCGTGATACTGTCCAACGATCAATTCACCGAGCTTAACTTTTGCGTCACGGGGATGCATCGCTTTTACGTTGTCCAAATTCTCATCGGTGAGCAACTCGTAATATTTGCTCATTAACGCGTCCGGTATAGACATGATCTTTCCGAACATATCTGCCGGAGTATCATTGAGGGCAATGTAATTACCCAATGATTTGCTCATCTTATTTATACCATCGGTGCCTTCAAGTAACGGAAGCGTAATTACAACCTGCTGACCTTGCTTGTATAACTGCTGAATATCCCTTCCTACGAGCAGATTGAATATTTGATCGGTTCCCCCGAGTTCAATATCGGCTTTCATTTCGTACGAATCGTACCCTTGCATGATAGGATACATTAACTCAAGCATTGAAATGCTCTGCTGAGCTTCATACCTTTTTTTAAAATCCTCTCGTTGAAGCATTTGGTTTACCGTAATACTCATCATAACCTGCAAAAACACGCTCAAGTCTTTGCCCGTTAACCAACTGCTATTGAAGTCGATTGTGAGCTTTTTTAAATCAAGGACCTTTCCGACTTGTTTTTCGTACGTTTTTGCGTTTTCCGCAATTTCTCCTTTGGTCCATCTTTCTCGCAGCTGGCACCTGCCGGAAGGGTCACCAACTTGGGCAGTAAAATCACCGATGAGGAAACGGACCTCATGGCCCATATCCTGGAATTGGCGCATTTTGCGCAACAGTACGGTATGTCCTAAATGCAGATCGGGTGCCGTGGGATCGAATCCCGCCTTAATTTTTAAAGGTTTACCGCTTTTGATACTATCCTCTAATTTCTTTTTAAGCTCTTCTTCAGAGATAATATCAATGGTACCGCGTTTAATGACTTGTAGTTGCTCTTGTAGGTTCATACTTGTTCGGTATGCGATTATCGGTTAACGGTTTCCGGCGGTTATTTCTAACCCAAACCGAAAACCGTTAACCGTAAATACCGTTTAGTCGCTTACTACTTTGCAGATAGACCGATTTTACCTTGATCAACGTCAACTTTGATCACTTTTACCTTTATGGTATCGCCTGCTTTCAGGGCTGCTGCTTTGTCTTTGTCAATTTCACTGGCGTAGACCAAACCTTCAAGATCTTCAGATATCTTGACAAATACGCCGAAATCAGTGTTGCTGACAACTTCAGCATCAAGCGCGGTATCGGTCGGGTATTGAGCGGCAATTTCAGACCATGGGTTCGGCTGAAGCTGCTTTAATCCAAGGGCTATCCTTCTGTTTTGTGAATCAACGGAAAGAATGACCACATCGACCTTCTGCCCCTTTTTAACAACGTCTTGCGGATGGCTAATGCGTTTTGTCCAGGATAAATCAGAGATATGGATCATCCCTTCAAGGTTGGAATCGAGTTCCACAAAAACTCCGTAATCCGTGAATCCGCGTACTTTTCCGGATACTTTTGCGTTAACCGGGAATTTCGCTTCGGCTTCAAGCCATGGATTCTGCTCGAGCTGTTTAATAGACAGCGAGATCCTGCGGGCATCCTTGTCGACATTCAGAACTTGTGTTTCGACCATATCGCCGACTGCGAACATCTCGCTGGGATTCGTAATTCGTTTCGACCAGGACATCTCCGAGACGTGAATCAGGCCTTCAATACCTTTTTCAAGCTCGACAAAAACACCGTACGGAAGGATATTCACAACTTTTCCTTTAACTTTCGTCCCCACGGTATATTTGTTTTCGATATCCTGCCAGGGATCCGGCATTCTCTGTTTGAGCCCTAAAGAAACCTTGCCGGCGTCTTTATCCATGCCCAGGACCACAACCTCAATTTTATCCCCAAGCGCGACGATTTCTGACGGATGGCTTATCTTTGACCAGGACATATCGGTGATATGCAAGAGTCCGTCAACACCGCCTAAGTCAACGAATGCGCCAAAATCAGTTATTGCCTTGATGGTGCCGGGCACTGTTGAGCCTGATTTGAGTTCTCCCCATATGCGTTCTTTTGCCACTTCGCGTTCTTTTGCGATCGCTTCGCGACGAGAAAGAATGATGCTGCGGCGTAAATTGTTGATCTTGACGATCTTAAACTTGAATATTTTGCAAAGGACATCCCTATCGGCGACGTTCTTGAACGCCGATAAGCTGGAAGGAAGGAATCCTTCGATGCCTTTGACATCGACCAAATACCCGCCTTTAACCTTTTTAACGGGTCTACCTTCGATAAGATCGCCTTCAGAAGCGTTTTTGACGATGTTATCCCAGCTTTTAATACGCAGTGCTTTTTCGCGGGATAACGCGATCATACCCGCGTCATTTTCTATCGATTCAACAAGAAAATCAAGTTCTTTGCCGACCTGAAGATCATCAGAGCTGAATTCAGCGATGGGCACAAGGCCTTCAGATTTGAATCCAACGTCAACTAAGACATCGTTTGTCTTTACCGAAACGATGCGGCCGCTTACGATCTGATTTTCATGAATTAACTTTATACTTTGATTATATAATGCTTCCATTGTTGCTCTTGAGTCTGACATGTGTACTACACTCCTTTTCTTTTATGTAATGTTGGTCTTTTTGATAATGGTATCCGGTGGATCCTAAAACAAAAGCACCTCCTTTACGAGAGAATTTAGTATACCCGTAACAGAGATACAAGGCAAAGCTGTGACTTCGTGACGTGCAAATAGGTAGGTCGAAGAAAAAATAGTATTTTTTCTAAACGGCGTGTAACTTATTAACATGCAAGATGCCTGATTTGTACCATGATATGGTCCGCTACATCCTGGTACGGCATCCCCCTTTCTATGTGGATTTCCTTTCCGTAGGTGACGGAAATAGGAGACATTTTAATACGTTTTGCCCCTTTTGGCAAGACTTTTTCGGCTCCTTTGATGTACACAGGAATGATAGGGGCATGTGCTTTAGATGCTATGAATCCAACGCCGGCCTTAGGATCAAGATCCAACGTGGTTGTTTTTCTGGTTGCTTCCGGGAACACGACTAAACATCCGCCTTTCTTTACGCGCCGTAAGGCTTCTTTGAGCGCTCCGATATCAGCGCTGTCTCTTTTAACGGGAAACGCTCCTAATCCGGTAATGAAGGGGCCGAAAAAACGGTGTTTGAACAATTCGCTTCGCGCCATAAAGTTCAGTCTTCGCGGGCATGAAGCTCCCAGCATGACCGGATCAAGGTAACTGACGTGGTTACTTGCCAGGATGAAGCCGCCTTTTTTCGGGATATTTTCCCTGCCTTTGACGCGCAAGTTAAAACACACCTTGCACCAAAGGATCATGAGCGGCCTGACAAGCTGGTAGAGAAAATAGATCACTGGATAAGCTTTCTCCCCAGGGCAAGCAGTTTGTTTGCATGCGCAAGGCTTTTGGCTTCCGCATACAGTCTCATGAGAGGCTCTGTTCCGGAACCGCGGAACATAAGCCAGCTTTGATCTTCGCACATAAGCTTAAGTCCGTCGTAATCCTTTATTTCGACGACCTTTTTGCCGAGCAACGAATCGGGCATAGCCTCTTTCTTTACTTCGATCTTGTGAGTCAATTTAAGATCGTCGCGTACGTAATAGTATCTGCCGTACTTTTTTTCCGTTTCATTAAGGATCTTGAGCATGTTTTTATTACGATATACCATCATCTCAAGAAGCAATAATCCTGCAACTGATCCGTCGCGCTCGGGGATATATCCTTTTACGCCCATGCCCCCCGCCTCTTCACCGCCGGCGATAATATCCTCATTATCCATAAGATCAGAGATATATTTGAATCCTACCGGAGTTTCATAGAGTTTAATACCTAGGTCAGCGGCAATGTTATCAATCATGGTAGTGCCGCAAATGGTTTTTACCACGCCGCCTGTCCATCGGCGGTCCTGGTTCAAATGGAGCGCTAATAACCCAAGGATCTTCTGCGGGTGGATAAAAATTCCTCCGGGTGCAACAGCGGCAATTCTGTCGGCGTCCCCATCAAGCGCGATGCCAAGGTCAAACTTTCCCGCTTTAACGCGCTTTTTGAGCTCTTCCAGGTGCTCTTCCAATGGCTCCGGACGCGTGCCGCCAAATGACGGGTTCACGGTGTTTCTGAGGAATTCCAGCTGTATATTGGTTCCCTTGAGGATCTCGGCGATATAGCTATCTCCCGAACCATGCATGGAATCAACGATGACCTTGAATTTCTTCGGCTTTATTTTCTTAAAGTCGATATATCCTCGTATGAATTGCACATATTTCTTTGTTATATCGATCTTTTGTATGGCGGAAGGATTATCGGATGCCAAGGCGACCGGATTTTTCCCCAGAAAGGTCTCTACCGCTTTTGTGATCTCGGGTCCCGCAGCGCCTCCTGTCGGTGTTTTTAATTTATATCCGTTATATTCGGGAGGATTATGGGAAGCCGTGATCATGACCCCGAGATCAAGTTTATGCGTTTTAACGGCAAAACTTAATGTCGGTGTGGGCGTTGGACGGTCAGAGAGAATGACCTCGATACCGTTATGCGCGAATACTTCCGCGGCCTTTTGCGCGAATATACCAGACATAAAACGGGTGTCATAGCCGATTGCAATCCTTTTTCCCCTGCCCAGATAATCGGCAACCGCCTGCGACATTATCTGCACATTTTTAATAGTGTACGTGTCGGCGATTATAGCCCGCCATCCGTCTGTTCCGAATTTGATCTCGTTATTGTGCATGTCGAATCCTCTCCATAGCTTGTTGGGGGTCTTTTGCTCCGAAAATATACGATCCGGAAGCAAGAATCGTTGCCCCGGCTTTCAGAAGCATAGCGGCGACTTTATCGCTAACACCACCGTCAACCGCAATATCCTTGGTAAAAATCGAACGAAGTTCTTTGATCTTAGGTACGACTTCCGGTATGAATTGTTGGCCGCTAAATCCCGGATGAACGCTCATCACCAGCACGAAATCGGCAACGTCAAGAACCGGTTTGATCCTGTCTAAAGGTTCGTCAGGATTCAATGATACTCCGGTGAGCAGGCCTTTTGAAGCGATCAGCTTTGCTTGTTTACGAAATTCCTCGGGAGTAATTGTTTCGATATGCATGGTGATCATATTGCTCCCAGCGTCGATGAAAGGTCCTATGAATTGCTGGGGGTTCTCGATCATTAAATGCACATCAAGGGGAAGTTTCGTCGTTTTTCTGATCGATTTAACGAGTGCGGGTCCCAAGGTTAAGTTCGGGACAAAATGGCCGTCCAT
>CAZJJL010000122.1:0-5497 GCA_964546325.1 uncultured Planctomycetales bacterium
ATAAATTGGACGCTGACCGGAAGATCGCCGGCGGTAACTTCATGAGCGGCGGATTGGCAGTGCTTGGGCCGAAAGGCAACTTGTATTATTCCGGTGCTCCAGACGGCGCATTCGCTTCGACGATGATCGATTTTGCGCGTGTCGCCACTAGCCAGCCGAACAGTTCCTGGAGACGCGATCAGGAGTGGAAAGCTTATGATATGCGCCTGCCCGGACAGCAGTTTAAGATCGAAGATGCCAGCTTCTTGAATGCTTTGGTAGGGCAATATGCCTCAGCATTGCATAATCAGGCAACGAATACGTTGGTGCGTGCCGTGACCAATCCTTTGAGCGGCGTCACCAACAGTAAACAGATGGGGATGTGGGGCGAGGCGCGAAAATTCAATATCAATAGGACTTTTACCTATGATGTTGGCCCGATTTCCCACGAGGATTTGGTCATTGCTAGCGGTAAGACTTGGGAATCGTTCAATAAAATATATTCAAAGAATACTGTTCAGGAATTTTCTTCGAAATCAACTATAAAGACCTGGGAAAAGGGCGCTGAAAAACCCGTTGTTGCCAAATTAGTGAATTTGCGCTATTTCGAATCTCCGACAGGGATAGGGTATGTAACCGGACAAGGCAGTATCTGGGCTAATTTACCGGAAGGAGATGGAGAAGCAGCCAAACCGCTTATTGGTGTTGCGCCAACGAAGGTGCGGATATCGCAGGAAGGGGTATTGGATAAAGCGAATAAGCTTTTGGTGACCGATAATGTTTCCGAAAATGTTACGACCGGAAGTGTTAGCGTCGAGTATGATGTGAACAATTATCGCGCCGGCACGGTGTTATTTCCTGTTGATTCGTTACGGGCGCAGGCAGCTAATCCTCGCGAGAAAGATCCATTTCCTGTTTATGTGGCAGCGATCAATTTAGACGGAATGAACCTTATGCCGAAGTATTCCAATATTGTTATGCAATTAGGTGCTAATGGATTGTGGGATCGGGTTTTTGAGGTTGGAGGGCGGTATCAGTATGGCAGTGATACATATTTTAAATATGGTCATGCTGGTAGTGAGGCTGGTACGCATCAAGTAGAGATGTATGGCCTTGATGATAAGCGCGGGCAGGCGGGATATTTGGTTGATATTGACGATGGGATGACGTTCCTTAATGATGTGCAATTAAATGCCGGCAAAGACGCTGGTTTTGAAACGCCGCGTGAATTGGCACGAGCGTTGGAAAAAGGTGTCGTAGCACAATTCTCTTCTACGGATGATGGCAGCCCGGTATTCTTGCGAAAATTCGATCTTTCGGAGAAGTGGAATATTGATTTAGGCGGGTATCAATTTTACGTGCCTCAGGGTGATAATCCGGAGAATCCCGCCAATCTTATTATGCTGGGAAATTCCGCAAATCTGATTTCTTTCGAATTACTTAAGAGAAAAGCGGAAGAGTTGGGTATTATTCCGGTATCTCGGGTTGGCCCCATTCAGAGAGCGGAAGTTGGCGGATTAGGCTTGACGTACTTAACGGGTATGGTTTCATATGCGGCTGCTGCGTTATCCCGAGAGATCTTTAACCGAGTTGTTACGGAAACACAGGATGTGGAGCAGCCTGTTAATTTGGCTAAAGCAGATATTCCTGAAATGCCGCAGGGTGCTTTTAAAGATTTGTTAAAAAAGGTTGATGCGAGAGAAAGTAATGACTTTGCTCCGCAAATAAAGATATCCAGTACGATTGATTCTGACAATATACTTTTCAACGGCGAATCGCTTGCAAGTATTTTAAGCAGGAAGGCCCCAATCGGGCTTGAAGGGAATATAACATACAACGAAGATGGCTCTATAACGGGTGTTTTACCATCTTTCTCTACGCATATCCAGGATATTACGGTTTCTTTTGACCAACCATTTAGCTTTAAGGCTTCTTTGAAAGATGGCGAGTTTAAACTTGAGGATATTACTCTTGGTAATGCCGCGCAAGGACAACTGCAGACTGGAATGATTGAAATGCGCCTGACCAGAGCAGGAAGGCCCGATCTTATTACGGTGGCTTCTGCAGATGTTGGCATTAATGACCTGAAAGAATTTTATGGTATTTTTCGTTTTAATCTTTCGGCTGATACTACAGCTAAAACCTATCTTGAAAACAAAGTTCTTTCTTTAACTGATTTTGCTCAAGGCGCACCGCTTCAGAATGCGTTTATCTTATTCTACCCCGGATCTGCTAAGAGTGGAACACCAATAGAGTTAACAAATTTGCCTACACTTGCTGGATCGGCTTATGCAACTTCAGGTGATGCCGCATTATTTAATATTGAAGGTAAGCCGGATTATTATGTGGGTTTATTATTACGAAATGTAGCTTTTGACGGCCGTTTTAATGTCCAATTATCAAGTTTTGTTCCTGATTTCAGGGTAATTGGTGATGTAAAACAATTTACTTCAATCCGTGATAGGATTTTCCACAGTAATATAGGTAATAATAAAGTTCCTTTTGTGGCAATGACTGCCGAAGGGTTTATACCAAGTGATGGGATATCAGAAAAATTCCTGCAGCCTATAGTTAGAAAAGAAACGATTGAAGTAAAAAATGATGGGAATGTTGCTCCGTTGGTTATGGGCAGCGTATCGATTACGTTGCCTGATGGTGTGTATGAGTGGAAACAAGAAGGGAATACAGTGGTTTTACAGGGAAGAAATGGTAATAATCCCATTGTTATAGATCAAGTCTCGTTAAACACAGCTTGTCCGCAAAAGGATGTTCGTGAGCTTTCTAAGGATAGAGTTAATCTGGATGTTAGGTTAAGCCCGGGTAGTCTTGAGACTATCGTTGGTTTTAATCCGGGTAAAGAAGGATTTTATTTATCGAATATAGTCCCTGATTTTACAAAGGTGGATAATGGCTTAGGCGTTCCATTGCCTGTTACGAATACTCGTAATTTGTCCTTTGATTTGAAGGGGATAGGATACATGTTGGTTACGGCAAATATGGATGATGCCAGGATGGAATTGTTGCTTCGTAAAGGGACCACTATTCCTCTTATAGTTTCCCAGGGCGCACGGAATATGCACATCCTACCGAGTTTCCGAAGCATTGATAAAGAGCATGCTTTTTGGCTTACCTCGAGATTGGGTATAAGTAATGATTCTAAGAATCAAGATGTGGTTTACAGCGTTACGGAAAAGGGATTCCAGTTTGATAGCGGAGCGTATGCTCGCTGGGACTATGTTGATTTAGACGGTATACCTGTAGTAACCAAAGTTGATGAGAATAGATTTCTCCGGCAATCAGCTACAGGCAAATTATTGATTGCCACGCATTGGAAAATTGATCCGAAAAAAGATTCGGAAAAAGATCCGTATACCGGACAAGGGGGAATTAAAGAGCTTTTTAGTGATACGTTTGAGGTAAGAAGCCAGGTAGTGGATAAGCAAGGTAATCGTATAGGTGAAGAAATTGTCGGAACAGTGACTAATCCGAATATCATTAATGGCAACCCAGGAAAGCCTGGCCAACGTATTACGGATATTAGCGGCAAAGAAATTCCACAGCTTCAGGAATTTGCAAAGAAACGGGTGTCTTCTTCAGGGGAGGTTTCACAAGAAGCAAGGCAGCTTTTGAGGAACTTTGTTGCTTTTGACAAGGAGACCCGGGAGTTAAGTATTGGTGGTGAGGATATGCGGTATTTAGCGTTGACTGATTCACCGGCTGCAGGAATAGCGGCGGGGAAGAAATCAGAAATATCGCTTTCGAATCAGGCATTGGGAATGCCATTTGATTCGATAAATGATCCGGCAAGGTCAATTACGTTATGGCAAAAATTAGATAATACCAGTAATCTGGCGGTAAAAATGATGCCGAATTATGGCGCAAGCGGAGTTGCGTATTTTCAAGGTACGCACTATGGCTTGTTTGCAACCGGTTATTTGCGTGGCTTTGGAGATAGGGATATTGTTTTTGATGGGAAGAATGTGAAGGTCACCGATAGTAATAGCGGTTTTGTTGTTTTGCCTAGGCAGGGACTTGCGGTTATTCCGGCTAGTGCTCATTTATCCGGCTTTAAAACATATTTTGATGCCAATAATATATCGTATCTTAATACAGAATTATTTTGGAAAAAAGGTAAAGGTTTAGCGAATCCTGAAGTATGGGTGCGTTTCCCGGAATATGTACAAGCTGAATTTAAGGTAGCTGCTGCGGATGATATTAAAGAATCTGCTCGTGCGGAGGTTTATTCAAAAGACGTTTGGTGGGGTTTTGATGAAGAAAACGAGTTGAAAATTATTGAAAAGCCGGAAGAGAGATGGATCCGTTCTGCGATGTCTTATGATGTCGTCGTGGCGCATTATTTATACGATGTTAAGGATTCCGATAAGAGGATAGGTATAGTTTGGGATAGAGTTACTCCCGAAGGAGAGAAATATTACGGGCGAACCTTCAATTTTATCGCGATGGCTAGGACAGAAGTTGGGGATAGCCAAATTGATAGTTTTTCAGTTGTTAGTAATGCTACGCTTGGAAAAGATGGTAAGTTTATATTCCCAAATATTGAGGACCTGCAACCTAAGGAAGGTACTATCCCGGAATCAGCGCGTTTAGCAGCTGATATGGATGATTTTTACCGCAATCATTCTGTTAAAGGAGATCGATATGTGGGGAATGCATTGGCAATTGCCAGTGCTGCCGATATAGTTGGAAAAGGTGATTCAAAGGCAAGATGGTATGAGGCTGCGTCTTCCTTCCTGCAATCAATCAGTCAGATACCGGAAAATCAGGGAAAAGTCACCTTTGATGCGCAATATATGAGCGATGATTTTCTGAAGCGTTCCGTAAAGAAAGTCTGTCCGGATGTTTCAGTTGATCAATTCCTGCCTGTCTTAAGGGAAGTTTTCGGGAACTTACAGTTTGTTTATGATCAGACTCCAACTCCTTCAAGGCAAACCGGGATTATTACGCTTGATGAACAGGCAAGGGAGAATATTCGTTTTACCAATGGCGTTTATGATACGGCTCTTAAACAAGGATTAAAACAAGAAGAGGCTTTGGGGATCATAAAAGATACGCTTTGGGCGCAAAGGTCGTTGCATCTTGATTCGTTGAAAGAATCGTTTAAAACGCTTATTGAACTTAAAGCTTTAAAAGGAAAAGATAGTGATCCGGTATTACAAGTAGTGAGTAAGTGCGCGGTTGATGCTTTGGTTGCTCGCGGGTTTTCTGCCGGTGATGTTGTTCGCGCCGGTATGGATTTAGAGCGTAGAGGAATAATCAAGTGGTTAGAGATCTCTGATGAGGGCAGAGTTGCGGCTGTTTCAACGGATGACCTTTCCCGTATTACTGCGGCGTTGGGAAAACCAGTTGAATTTGTTTTGGTTCAAGGAGTTGTTCCTGCTCCTGGAACAGCTCATATTGATTCTGCAACGTTGCAGCTTATAGATGCAAGCGGTACAGTTGTGGCTAACTCGCGGTTTTTACCTGCAGGCGCAATTGTACCGCCAGTGCCTGCGCAACT
>CAZJJL010000123.1:0-5388 GCA_964546325.1 uncultured Planctomycetales bacterium
GGACAAGCCGCATTGAGGCATGTTGCGGCAGCCTATATTGATATTGGATGGCTCTATCAGCAGAAAGGTGATTATCCCAAGGCAGTCGCTTTTTTTCGAAAGGCGCTTGCGGTAAGCCGGGATCATCATGATAAACTTCATGAAGCGGTAGCGTTGCGTAAGATCGCGGTTTGGCATATTGATAAGGAACAGGACGATGAAGCGTTGCGTTTGTTAACGCAAAGCGCGGAGATCAACCGGGAAAGAGCTTCAGTGTATGCGCATCGCTACAATTTGGCGTGCGATTATTTCGATATAGGGCTTGTTTTTGAGAATAAAGATGACTATAAGACCGCGCGGGAGTTTTATTATAAAAGCGCCGCTTTATTCAAGAAGCTTTATGCTTCAGACGAATTAAGCGACTATTACTTTAATATGGGGGAAATCGCTCTTTTCGAAAAACAGTATGAGAAAGCGTTGCGGTTATACCAGCAGGGATTGCGTTCCGATGAGGCCTTGGGTAACCTTCCGAGTATTGCATGCGACTATACGATGATCGGCGAATTGTATCAGGAGATGGGGGATCTGAAGGGGGCGCAGGAGTATTTTGAAAAAGCAGTTGCGCTGACCGAACGCATAGATGCGCCTCTTGAGCGCGCCGGCGCGTATTATGACCTTGCGGTTTTATATAAAGAGAAGAAGGAGTTTGCCATGGCCCGAGATTATTTCCGCAGAGCCCAGGAAATATACCAAGCGGTCGACCTGCCTCATTATCAGCGTATAAAAGAAGAATTCCGCCGCTTGGCGCTTTCTTCAGAGTGATTTAGTCTTGTGTTGGTATAAAGCCTATGATATCATGGGCGCATGAAGGCTTTTTTAAAGAATCTTCTCCTGTTTTTTTCCGCGCTTTTGGTAAGCCTATTTCTTTTTGAATCGGCTTTTCTTGTGTTTCTGCATCATCCCCGTTTGGCCCGGCATCTCCCCGGTAAACTCTTACATAATATTCGCATTGCGTATTTGAATACGCGTACGGTAATTCAGGTGGAACCTGCTTTTTCCCGATTTGACCCTGAACTGGGGTATACCTTGAAGCCGGGGAATTTTGAGTTTTCTAATATCGAGTTTAAAACCGACTATTTTGTTAATTCTCTTGGGCTGCGTGATACGGAAGAAGCGTTGCATAAGCCGGATATCATTGTTTTGGGAGACTCCTATGCCATGGGTTGGGGTGTTAACCAAAACGAGGCATTTCCGCAAGTTTTGGGAAGGAAAACCGGCCGTAAGGTGCTTAATGCGGCGATATCTTCATACGGGACTGCGCGGGAGATGATACTTTTGCGCCGTCTGGATACCAGTGCCATGAAATATCTCATTATTCAATATTATGATAATGATCATAGTGAAAATATAGTTTATTTCTTGAATAGGAATAGGCTTCCACCGCGCTTAGTGGCTAAACGTTCTAGGCACAGTCATGACAATTATGTAGCGCAGCGCAGATACTTTTTCGGAAAGTTCACGCTTTGTTTGATTTCTGAAAGGATCTACCACGTCTGGAAAAGTTTAAAGGACGAGCCGGAGGCTAAAAAGGAAAAGGCGATTGTATTCTCGGAGAAAAAGATCTCCAAGATCATGGAGTTATTCCGTGTTCCTGTCGATGGCGATATGTTTTTGCAGGATTTTTTTGATGTTAATGCTTCGCTGTCGGATACGTTGGATAATAACGCCGGTATCAAGGAGTTCCTTATCGAAAAAGATGAAGCGGACTTTTTTCTGAATGCTATCCTTCATTCGCCGGTTCATCTCGATAATGTCCGTATCATCGTGTTGATCATGAACTCAAATGACTCTTTGTTTGCAAGGAACTTGCGCAAGAAGGTTGATTACGGGAAATATCCTGAGTATATCAAGAAGATGATTATTGTCGATGCAAGCCCCGCTTTTTTAAAAAAAGACAAATTCCTTCTTGATGACCATCTGCGGGCTTCTGCGCATGAGAAAGTGGCAGATATTCTTCGGGGGGTCATAGGGGACTGACGGGTATCTTGATTACGGGCGACTGATGAAGGGGCGCGATTGATACCCAAAAGTGCGATTAATTCTTGTGTTGATTGGGGGCCTATGATACTATGTGCGCATGAAGAAAATAAGGAAAATAATTTTTTCCGTTATCGTCGTTTGTTTTGTCAGCGTTTCACTGTTTGAAGCCGCTTTCCTGCTCGTCTTGCATGTTCCGTCCCTTGCGTGTAAACTTCCTCCGATTGCTTATGAGAACGTCCGTACCGCGTATAAGAATTATCGCTCCATTATCCAGCTTGATCCTCTCTGTGCCCGGTTTGACAAGGAGATCGGTTATACCCTGAAGCCGGGGCACTGCGTTTTTTCTAATATTGAATTCAAGAACGACTATTTCATTAATTCTCAGGGTTTGCGTGATACGGAAGAAGCGTTGCATAAGCCGCAGGTTATCGTGCTGGGGGATTCATTCTCTATGGGATGGGGGGTAAACCAGCAGGAGACTTACGCAAAGGTTCTAGAGAGGGAAAGCGGGCTCAAGGTTTTAAACGCAGCGGTTTCCTCATATGGCACTGCCCGTGAAATGATGATGTTGCGCCGTCTTGACACCAGCGCGCTTAAATATCTTATTATCCAATATTATGAAAATGATTACTGGGAAAATGTCATTTATTATATCAATAGGAACAGTTTACCGCAGGATTTTATGGAGCGCAATTACCGCGCTGCCGTTACGCAATATCGGGCGCAAAAAAGCTATTATTGGGGGAAGTTCACGGTTGATCTGATAAGAGATAGGGTGCAACAATGGAGGAAACAGTGGCTTTTAAGCCGGCGCAATCCCCACGAAAATACTATTGTTTTTTCCGATAACGATCATCTGCCCCGGAAGTTTTGGAAGATAGGGCTGGATCTTGACCGCGATGTGGAACGATTTTTCTCGTGGGATCAGGCTTTGGATGATACGCTCCGAAAAGATAAAACGATAACTTCTTTTTGCATCGATAAGGATAAGGCATACTTGTTTTTAAACCCGATCATTCATTCCGGCGTTGATCTGAGCCATGTCAAGATCATTGCTTTCGCGTGGATGAGGGAGGATGTTGAGATCTTTGAGTCCTTGAAGAGAGAGATAACAAAGCCGGAATATCCGCCGTATATAAGGAACATGATTTTAGTTAATATGCATAAGGCTTTGTTAGGGCAAGAGGCATACATTCTTGACGATCATCCTAAGGCGAATTCGCATAAAAAAGTCGCTGAAATTCTCCTAAGTATAATAAAACCAGGAGGTTACATTGACCAGAACAAGCCTTGACAAGGGGGTCTTCATAGGGTATACTTTTTGTGTAAATTGGTAAAAAGACAATTTGGTATTTTTTCCGTACATACGAAAGTATGTTCGGAGCCTACTGAAAAGGCAAACCAGGAGTAATCCTGGGACTCCGCTGCACATGGAGCGGATCCGCCGATGAAACAATGGCGGAGCAAAGCGACAGTCCCATTAATGGGAGGCTGCGTTACCAAAGAGGGGATAAACCTTGAGGTTTCCCTCAAGGTTTTTTTGTTGTAAGAGACAATGTGCCGCTCGACTCAATGAGGCTGTGCGTATTTATATACTATCTATAATAACAAGGAGGAGGAAGATGAAAAGGGCATTTGTAGTGTTCGGGTTAATCGGACTTATCGTTTGTTTTGGCACGTCTGTGTATGCGGGTATTGAAGAGAGGGAGCAGCCGGGAATCAATGCGGAAGAGATGAATTATGAGAATACGCCGGTTAATAAGCTGGAGCGCGGCGCCATAAATACCGCTACTTTTTGGGCGGAAGTTCCTGCATCGGTTTGTAAGGTATCAAAGGAACGAGATCCGCTTTTAGGTGTTACAGTCGGCGTTGTGCAAGGCACTATGACGGCAGTTGCAAGGGGCGTAACGGGTATTGTTGATGTTTTGACGTGTTGGGCTCCTCCGTATGATAAGCCGGCTATGCAGCCGGAATATGCGTTAACGCACGCTGATAATCAGCTTAAGTCGTATCTCTGGTAAAGAGTTCGCAGGTTGCTTTAGAGAAAGAACCCTCGTAGGAGCATTGCTCTTGCGAGGGTTTTCTTTTATCATTAGGAATACGTAGAGACAGTTTCCTGATTGGCATCGAAAGCGTCTGTGTTATTGTTCCGGGTAACGTTGTTTTCTTTCGAATTCCCTAGAACTGCTTCTGGTGAGAAACAAACGTGCGACCCCGACGAAAATCATCCTGCCTCCTGAGGAAATCCATTTGGTTGATAACCGTTGACTAAAACCGCTAACCGATTGCTGATTCTGCTGTGAAATAAATTGTAAGAAACAACGACTTCCTTCGTCTAATAGGACAAAAGGAGGTTTTTATGAAGAGAAAAGTTTTGGTGCTAACTGCAGTGGCTCTGTTGATCTTTGGCGTTGTGTGGGCATGGGGGTTACGTGCGCATGAACCTGACAGGGAAAACATGAGCGGTGAGCTCAGTAATATGAGTGCAATACGTATTTTTCCGTCTGATCCGTTGAGGATCATAGCGGGAGCTTCGGGAAAAATAGTGTTGCGCGAGCCTGATCAAGAGAGTTGGAGGGTGGTTTTGTTCCTTAAAGGTACGGGTTTACAAATCAATGCTTTTGCTTTTGACCCCCAGAATGCTCAACGGGTTTATGCCGCAACGAGCGACGGGCTTTGGATGAGCGCTCATGCAGGAAAGGATTGGAAAAGGGTATTCAAAGGTGCAAATCAGCGGCAGAATGATTGTACGGCTGTTGCTATCAGTTCTCAGTGCGCGTTTCTTGGGGCTTCTCAGGGAGTGCTTAAAAGTCTTGATGGAGGCAGAACGTGGCATCGGGAATCGGGAGAACTTGCACGCGCCAGGGTTATTGCGATCGTTCTTAATGGCTCTCAGCGGGAAGCAATTTTGGCTACCGTGAATGCGATATATATCTTTTCAATGCAGCGCCATGCATGGGAAAAAAGATTTTCTTTGCCTTGGAGTCAAGAGGCTTGTCTTGAGGATGACGAGGAGGGGGGGCCTCAGGATACGGAAAGTAACGGGCGCCGGTTCACTTCGTTAGCAGTCGATCCTTTTGTAGCGAATAGGATTGTTGCCGGTACAACGGAGGGATTAGTTGAAAGTATTGATGGCGGTTTAACTTGGCGTGAAATGACAGATGATGGGTTGCTTGACAGGCATATAACAGCTGTCCTATTCGGGCGCTCCTCAATAGTATATTGCGCTGCCGGCAGGAATTTGTATCAGCGGGTAGGTGATCGTTGGCAAGAGGTTCCGTTGAACAGCGCGGGCGCTCGTATTACGGCTTTATCATTAGGTAAGCACGCAGAGGTGTATGTCGCGACAGATAAAGGATTATTCCATCC
>CAZJJL010000124.1:0-5359 GCA_964546325.1 uncultured Planctomycetales bacterium
TCAACACATCCTGGTCAAGGCTTTCCGTGCCAAGGTCAACATACACGCAACCGGCTTTCTTCATGGCCCGAGCAACCTCATCGGTTATTTTTTCCGGCCGGCATAAACATGACCATGCAACCCCTAACCCCTCGATACCCGCGCAAATCTCCAACGTGCGGGATTGATCCCAAATGAATTGATCATCAATGATTGAAACAGCCTTGAATCCTCGCGCCCGTATGTCCTTGAATTCCGCAATAACTCGCTGCGCGGAGTGAAGCCTTCCCGGGGGCTTATGCCCGTGATCTTTTTTAAATTCAAGTTCGCGCGCGTAGGAAAGCGAATTCGGCACACAAAACCAACATTGACCAAAACATCCGCGCGAAGTAAGCATACCGGTTTGCGGCATACCCTGCAGCTTAGGATTATAATACGGGCGATGGTCTAAAAGCGATCGATTCGGCACGGGGATATCATCAAGTTCTGCAATAACCGGAGCAGACGGATTATGCACTATATCGCCATTATGCAAGAGCGAAACCCCTTTAATTTCATTATGTTGCGCTCCTGTCATTATAGAAGCAATCAATTCTTTTACGATAAATTCAGGCTCCCCTCTTACTGCCCACGTATCAGAAATATCCAAAAACGATTCCGGATTAAAACTGGCCTGAGGTCCAGTAAATATAAAGCGGACGCCTGAACGCATGGAACGGATGATCGAACGGGCAATCAGATCTGTCTGCTGCGAAAGGAACACCGTATAAAATATGTACACGTCAGAATCATCTTGCTTCAGATAATCCCTAAAATCCTTTTCATTCTTTTTTTGAGCGGGAAAATCAATGATCCGCACACGATCGACCAAAGGCTCAAGAACGGTACCCATATAAAGCGCCGGTAAAAGCGGCAGAAAATAAATGCTATAGTTGCAGCCGAAACAACGGTCAACAGCGGCAGTTTTATCAAGCACCGGGGGAATAAGAATGGTTATCTTCATTTATTTTCCTTTGGCATCAGTCATAGGAATTATTAACTCGCGCAAAAAACCGGTCGACCACCCCATACAGAACAAAACCAACATAAGGGGCATACACCAGGCAACGGCAATCGTGCGGTAATGAAACCATGCCATAAACATCATACCGATGATCAACCCCGATATCACCCATACAAGCGGAACAATTAATTTAAAATAAAAAGCCATGATCAAGACCGCCCCGAATAGAGGAAGCGATACTCCCGCCGCCACGTGGAAAGCGTTAAGAAGTTGCGGCGCTTTTTTAATGACCTGCAAGCGTCCGATGGCAAAGCGGTACATCTGTCTTAAAAATTTTTTCGGAGAATTACGGCGATGATGCCATACAAGAGCGCTAGGATCATAAAGAAGCGTATACCGGGATTTGCGCAAAAGATAATTCATCCAAACATCCTCAGCCGTCAAAAGGTTTTCATCAACGGGCATGACTTTCTCAAGGGCCTCCCTGCGGTATATACAATTGCATCCGGGGATATCACGGACTTCACGGACTACATTGTCGTGCTGCCTATGGGATGTCGCGTGAAAAGAATCCGCTGACCAAAACAGAAAATCGATCGCCTTTTCAAAATCGCTGCTTTCGAAAGGAGTGCGCGTCTTCCCTCCTACTCCTCCGACGCGAGCATCGCTAAAATGCGACACCCCGCGAGTCAGCCATTCCGGATCGAACAAGCAATCGGCGTCGGTAAACGCAACGAATTCACCCCGAGAATGCTTAAAACCGATATTTCTGCCGGAAACAACAAGCTTTCGCTCATTCGTTACCACGACACACCCGAATTCCTTTGCCGTTGCAACGGTATCATCGGTCGAGCAGGCGTCAGCAATAACGATCTCCACCTTGTCGCGGGGATACGTCAGGCCGGCAAGCGATTGAAGACATTGCCTCAATATCTTTCCTTCATTCTTAACGGGAATAATTACGGAAACGAACGGAGTAGTCATCTGGCCCATTATTCGACGGGTGGCCGAAGCGTGTAAAAGAAAACGTAACGGCCCATAACGCGATAAATAGTGCGAAGCTGGAATTTCCCCGAAAATGATTTCAGAAAATCCTGAGGATTCGATCCTTTGCCTTTCTCAAGGATAATATACGTTACCTTATTCGGCTCTCCTGTCAATCCGACTTCCTTGACATGATAGTGATCCCGGATATAGGAAAAAAGGTCGGGGTCTTTCGTTTGTAACGCAAAAATGAACTCGGCGGGATAAAAACATGCGTACCGAATACCGTACTCCGCTTCGTATTTCTTGAACTCAGCGAATGTTTTTGGCTTATCCATAAACCGGCGCGCATACCGGGCTATCCCAACACCCTGCGGATATGTATACAGGAATGCCCGCTCATCAGGCTTCATGAATTCTTTCAGCGATTCTCCCGCCACATCACAGCCAGGGAAGATCGAAGAATACATCCGCATAGTCGAATCAACGACAAGCGGCGACGATATCGCAATGGCAACGCTCAAAAGAATGACCGTACAATCCCGTTTCAAGAATTTCAGGACAATATCCCGCACCCACAAAACAGCGTATACCGAAGCCGTACAGACCAGCAAAAGAAACGGCATTTGATAATAGTTATGCTGATTTATATGGTCTGAAAAAACCATACAGTACACAATGAGCGTAAAACTCCACCCGATGATAAAACGGTCCAAGAGGCTCTTTCGGTTGAAAAAAGCCTGCATAATACCCGTAAACGCTAAAACCGTATAAACCCAGGTGAAATTTTCATTGACGATGTACCAGGCGATCATCTTACCATACTGTTTCCAATAAGACGGATGAAAAACAGAGAATATATGGATCCGATTGAACGTTTCACTTTTTTCAAATTCCCACTGACCTACCGATTTCAACCAGAGATACAGCGCAAGCGCCAATAAGAACGGAGCCAAGGAGAGTAACGCTGACCGCACGAATTCCTTACGGTCCGCGAAAAGCTTCTTATAGGGAAGAAAAAACAAAACCGGAAGCATGCCGACGATAAAACTGAACTTATATGCCCAGGCTATCGTAAACGCAAGACCTGCCCAAACCAAGGATTTTTTCTTCAATGCGGTGGCAAAACGCAGGTAGAACAATGTTCCCAAAGCCATAAAGAAAAAACCCGGGCTTTCCGGCTGAAGGTTCCGGGAAAAAAAGACCGCCAACGGCATTAACGCCATCAAAAAAGCAGTAAACAAAGAAACGACCGTATTGCGAAAAAGGATCTGGGCGATCAAATACATAACAATGATACTCAACAAACCGAAGAGCACATTCACTAAACGCGGAGCCCATAGATTCTCGCCTAAAACCTTCCAAGCGAGGATCGTTTGGTATGAAACAAGCGGGACCTGCGGATACAGCTTAAAACGGGGATCCTTGTCAAAAGAAAGATAAAAATAAATTTTACGGTCCACATAATCGCCGCTACGGTTCATCTCCTGCGCCATACTCAGGTATTCATTCTACTTCATATTATGATATCCGATAGAAGGCGCATCAAGAGTGAATGTCCTGAGGATAAAGCCGAAGATAAGAATGCTTAAAAGGATCGCAATACGCTGCCACTTTTGAAGATGATAGTTCATCGGGTCTCCGCAAAACGCATCATGATATTTCGTTCATTGCAAATAGGATATTTTTTGCGCAATACATCTCGACTTTTTTACTTCTAAACCCGCCACCGGCGGATTTCGGTCATATGACCAATCGCTGCCGCACTATTTCTTTTTGAATTTTAACTCTTCCTTAAGAAGGATTTTCTCTAACCACACAAAGAAAATAGAAAAGAAATATTTTCTGCTTAGATCCCTGATATTGTATTTACTAACACCGCTTTCTCTGCCGCTTCGATGGATCGGCACAACCGCATACGAAAAACCACGCACGATAGCCTTAAGAGGGATCTCAACGGTAATATTAAAATACTGCGATACCAACGGCTGCACCGCACGTATTACTTCGGCGCGATACCCTTTAAAAGCGTTTGAAACGTCATTATACGGCAGGAAGAACAGCACCTGTATGATCTTATTTCCGATCCGATTTAAGAATAACTTGATCCAGGGATACCCCGCAACGTGCCCGCCTTTTATGAATCGTGAACCAAACACACAGTCATAGCCGGAAGCAAGTTTTTCATAATACGTCACAACATCATCCGGATGATCAGAACCGTCTCCCATATAGACGATAACGGCATCTCCCGTCATAACCTCAAAACCGCGCCGGATAGCGATACCAAAACCATGCGGTTGCGGAGAACTCGTTATGCGCACGCAAGGCAATTGATCAGCAATATCCTTGATGACCAACGCGGTCGAATCGGTTGATTTATCGTTGACAATAACGATCTCATGCGCAATGCCGGCTCCCGTAAGACGCGCAATAAGTTTTTCTACCACCGGACGAATGCCTTTTTCTTCATTCCGGACGGGGATAACTACGGATAATTTCATTTTTTCTCCAAAAATAACAAACTGATAAAGAATGAAGAAAACATCGTCTGGATCGCGATAACAATCAAGGTCATCCCGAATATCGACTCTCGCAGGCGCGTCAAAGCTCCAAATCCTCCCTGAACCCACTCAAAGATGATCATGCCCAAAATAGTGATCCCCGGGATAAGGATCGCCAAACCCAAAAAAAGGCCCCGTTCAAGATTAAAACGGGCTTTGAAAAAAAGCGTGATTGTGTCATATTTTAAAAACCCCTGCCTGATGGCGAACGTATGCGCGTACACCCCCAAATGAAGCACTTGGTAGGAAAGAATGCTTAAGAGAGACGCAAACACCATAAGATGCACATCCCAATAATGTCCCATGAAAAGGAACGGCCCCGGCAATAAAAAGATCTGCACTATGGTGCCGGCAAAAAGCCCGATAGCTCCCGGAACAAAATAAAGCCATACCGGGCAATACAAAAGCATGAACCGGATATGGCGCCATGCATCCGCTAACGGCATGAGCTTTGATTCACCGGCGCGCACCCGGTAATTAAGGGGAACTTCACCGATAGCAAGGTTGTTTCGCAAAGCGGCAACAACCATCTCAGTAGCAAACTCCATCCCGGTTGTCACCAATTCCATTTTATCATACGCCTGACGGGTAAACGCCCGCATGCCGCAGTGAATATCGGAAAGTTTCGTATGGAAAAAAAGCCTCGTCATCGAGGAAAGGATCGGATTACCAATATACCGGTGGGTCCACGACATCGCACCGCGCTGCATCGTGCCTAAAAATCGAGATCCGATGACAAAATCGCACCCCTCTTTTAATTTCTTAAGAAAACGGGGAATATCATAAAAATCGTAGGTGTCGTCACTATCGCCGATGACAATATACGTAC